>JBEQAI010000012.1:0-20450 GCA_041640415.1 Ammoniphilus sp.
TATAACATTCCGCATTTTCATGCGAAAGGCTATGCGCTCAAAACCCATACCGTGCCGAATGGAGCGTTTCGAGGCTTTGGCGCACCTCAGAGCTTCGCGGGAATCGAGAGCCATCTAGGACACCTAAGTCAAAAAGCGAATCGAGACCCCATCGAATATAAACGCCAATATTTAGTGAAGCAAGGCGATCCGACCATTACCAAGGGGAGATTTCGAGATCCGGTCCTATTAGACGATATGCTCGAGGATTTATTGAAAACCGTGAACTACGCGAAGAAAAAGCAAGAGATTCTTCACTTCAACCAGCAAAACAAAAGGTATAAAAAAGGGATAGGCGCTTCCTTTTTCCTCCATGGCTGTGGGTTCACCGGCAGCGGGGAACGGGATCATATCAAAGCGACAGTCAAATTAGCCAAAACGGAAAAGGATCAGGTGCTGATCAAGATCTCTAATGCGGATATCGGTCAAGGCGTTCTGACCACGCTGAGCAAAATTGTAGCCCAAGAGCTTGACCTCCCCTATGAAGCCATCCACTTTCCGTATCCCGATACGAAGGATGTTCCCGATTCCGGTCCCACGGTGGCCTCCCGGACGACGATGATTGTCGGCAAATTGCTGGAGCGAGCCGCAGCTAAGCTGAAAGCACAATGGCAATCCGGTATCGCTCAAGAGGTAGAAGAACACTATGTGCATGAAGAGATGATTCCCTGGGATGAGGAAACATTCACAGGGGATGCTTATCCGGCTTATTCGTGGGGGATCAATTGGGTCGAGCTGGAAGTCGATACCTTAACGGGAATGGTTCAATTGGAAAAGGTGTATGGCAGCTTTGATATCGGAAAAGCGATCGATGAACGCATTGTCAAAGGCCAGATAGACGGCGGTATGGCGCAAGGGCTCGCTTATGGCTTTATGGAAAACATGACGGCTAAACGAGGCAAAATCCAGCAACGCAGCATCTCCGACTATGGCCCGCCCACGGCGATGGACATGGTTCATATTGAAAGCAAACTCTATGACAACCCTTATGCAGGGGGGCCTTATGGCGCAAAAGGAGTGGGAGAGCTGCCCTTAACGGGAGGAGCACCGGCGGTGCAAGCGGCGCTCGAGGATGCTTTGCAAATCCCCTTTTACCAAATCCCGATCACGCCCGAAGTCATTATCGACAGTCTGACGAGAAAGGCAGGGGAAGCTCTTGATTAAATTTCAACTGAATGGAAAACAAGTCGAAACCGAGGCCCCACCCACCGCAAGATTAATCGATGTACTCAGAGAGGAATTTCATTTAATAGGTTCCAAGGAAGGTTGCGGCGATGGCGAGTGCGGGGCTTGCAGTGTCCATGTCAACACACTGGTGCAAAATAGCTGTCTGCTCCCGATCGGCTCTCTCGAAGGAGCGGAAATTATGACCATTGATGGATTTTGCCAGACTGAGCCCTTTCGGATTTTGAGTGAATGCTTTTCGGAAGCCGGTGGCGTGCAATGCGGTTTCTGCATCCCGGGGATGGTAATGGCCAGCGCTGCCTTATTATCCAAAAATCCGCATCCGACAGAAGCGGAGATTCGCGATGGCATCTCCGGAAATCTATGTCGCTGTACAGGGTATAACATGATTGTCGATGCGATTGACGCAGCGGCGAAAAAGGGGGAAGGTCTATGGTGATGCAAACGATCTCCTCCTATCGATTCGCCAGTTTGGAAGAAACGATAACTCAACTGAGCCAAGCAGACTGCCAGATCATGGCCGGCGGCACGGATCTTATGGTCCAGCATAAAAGCCCGATGGGAGCCCCTGCCAAGTTTGATAAGCCGCTTGTTTTTATCGACCATTTAAAGGAACTCAAGCCAATCTATCAAATCAATCAAGACCTTCATATCGGAGCTTGCTGTTCCTATACCGATATGCTGGAGCACTCCCTCATCCCGAATATCCTAAAGAAAGCCATCAGAGAAATCGCCGCGCCAGCGATTCGCAATCGGGGAACGATCGGCGGGAATATCTGCAACGCCTCCCCAGCAGGAGATACGCTGCCATTATTATATCTCTATGATGCGAAAATCCGGCTGAGATCCGTAAAAGGAGAAAGGGTAGTAGAGATTGACGATTTCATTCAAGGACCAAGAAGAGTGAGTCGATTAAACCATGAAATCGTGACCGAAATCATCTTGCCCGATCTGCAAGAGGAGGATCGTACGTCCTTTGTTTTTGAAAAAGTCGCCAACCGACGAGCCGATGCTATAGCGAAAGTTTCGTTTGCCGGTTCGATGCGTGTGGACGAAGGCCAAATAGGCGATGCTCGGTTTGCTTTTGGTGCCGTGGGGCCCACCATCGTCCGTTCCAAGGACATCGAACAGCAATTGGCAGGTGAAGCCTTTCCTTTGAAGGGAAAAGTCATGGATGCGGTTGTGGCTGATTTTGATCGCCTCATCAAGCCCATTGATGATCACCGCTCGACGGCTGTGTATCGGAAAACGGTGGCTTTGAATTTATTGCGTGATTTTCTGGTGACGAGGGGGAGGTAACCGGATTGATAGAACGAGGGATTGAGCAAGTCAATCAAATGAAAAAAGAAGAGTTTATCAGCAAAGTCGGCTGGGTGTTTGAGCACTCGCCCTGGATTGCGGAGCAAGCATGGGAAAGACGGCCTTTCCCATCAGGAGAGGCCCTTTTGCAAACCATGATCACGATTGTGCAAAAAGCCGAAGCATCAGCCCAGCTTCAGCTCCTTCGCGCCCACCCGGATCTGGGAACCCGATTAAAAATCACGGACGCCTCTCATAAAGAGCAAGCAGGTGCGGGGCTAGATAAGCTTACGAAGGATGAATATGAGGAAATGGCATCCCTTAACCAACAGTATGTCAACACCTTTGGCTTTCCCTTCATCATGGCCGTCAAAGGGCAAAGCAAAGAAGCGATTGTATCCGCGATGAAGGAGCGCATTCATCATCCGTATGAGCAAGAATGTACCAGGGCTCTACAGGAGGTCTATAAGATTGCCGCGTTCCGCTTAAACGAAACCATCCGATAAAGGAGGCCAGAGAATGCGAAGAATGATGAGTTACGGAAAAGCCGATGTCTGGGTGTATCGAACGTATGCCAAGCCTTTAACCGGGGTTCAAGTGATACCGGAATCTCCCTTTACAGGCCGCAGCAATATACTCCTTGGGATGAATGTCAAGGTGGCGGTGGAGGGAGAGGAGTTCCTCTCCTCTTTTACCCATGGGGACAATCGTTTAGTCGTCGCTACCGATTCCATGAAGAACTTCATTTTAAAACATGCAGGGGACTATGAAGGAGCTACCCAGGAAGGATTCTTAGAATTTGTAGGGCGGCGCTTCCTTGAAACCTATCCGCATATGACTGGCATCAAGCTGACCAGTGACCAAATTCCGTTCGATGAGCTTCCGATTGCGGGCCAAGCGCAATTTACAGCGAGCCCGCTAGTGTTTCGTTATTCCTTAAATGAGCAGGCCCATGCCTCCATTGAAATGACGCGCTTGAAGGATGAAATCCAGACAACCGACCAACTGAGCGGGCTCAAGGGCCTCAAGCTGTTAAAGGTAAAGGGAAGCTCGTTTTACGGATATATTAAAGATGAATATACGACACTGCCGGAGTCCCATGACCGTCCGCTCTTTATCTTTCTAAACATCAATTGGCGGTACGAGAATCAGGAGCATGCAAAAGGGCATGATTCGGGCGGTTATGTTGCGGCCGAGCAAGTGAGGGATATTGCACACAACGTGTTCCATGAAGAGAACTCGCCATCCATTCAGCATCTCGTCTACCGAATGGGTCTGCGCATACTGGAGCGGTTTCCCCAATTGACCGAGGTCTGCTTTGAATCAAATAACCGGACGTGGGAAACGGTGCGTGATGAAATTCCGGTATCGCCAGAAGGAAAAGTATTTACCGAGCCCCGTCCTCCTTACGGGTTTCAATGTTTTTCGATGACGCGTGAAGATTTGAAGAAGGGACCGACAGCATGACAGGCAGGCTAACGACCCATGTCCTCGACATCAGCATCGGAAGGCCGGCCAGGGAAGTCCTCGTAGAGCTTTGGCAGGCAGGTTTAGATCATGAGTTTGTTATGATTCAAAAAAAACGGACGAATGAAGACGGGAGAGTTAATGAACCCTTCCTGGAAGGGGAAAACATGAAACCAGGAATATACGAATTCCGTTTTCACATCGGAGCCTATTACCGGACTCAACGTCCCGCCGGGGAACCTCCATCCTTCCTGGATTGGGTTCCCGTTCGCTTTTGTATTACGGAGCCCCACTCTCACTATCATGTTCCGCTCTTGGTCTCCCCTGGAGGGTACAGTACGTATCGAGGCAGTTAAGAGGAGGAGTGTCATGAATCCCGATAAGAAAAAAATCGTAGAGTGGATCGAAGCGCATCAACAGGATTTAGTCGAATTCTTGCGAAAATTAGTGCAAACCCCTTCGGATAATCCCGCTGGGGATTGCTATCCGATAGCGGCTGTTTTACACGAACAGCTCGAAGGGCTGGGCTTTGACGATGTACAGCTCCTCAAAGTAAACGAGGAGGAAGTGAAACAAGCGGGCATGATTAGCCTCGCAAATGTTCTAGCCAGACAGGTCTTCGGCACCGGCGAAGGGCGCGGAATTGTCTTGAATGCGCATGGGGATGTGGTCCCTCCTGGATTAGGCTGGAGCGTGGACCCTTACGGCGGTGAAATTATTGATGGAAAAATGTATGGGCGGGGGGTCGCGGTATCGAAATCCGATATAGCGGCTTACACCTACGCGGTTCTGGCCTTAAAACAAGCAGGAATCCATTTGTCTCTGCAAGGGAAGGTGGAGCTTGCCTTTACCTTTGATGAGGAAACGGGAGGCGAGCTCGGTCCAAAATGGCTGCTTAATCAAGGGCTGGTGCAAGCGGAGCAGGCCATCGTCGCCGGTTTTTCCTATTCCGCAGTGAATGCCCATAATGGGTGCCTTCATTTTGAAATTGTCACCACAGGAAAGTCCGCCCATGCAGCCCTTCCGCATACCGGTTGCGATGCGCTCGAGGCGACTTCGAAAATTTTGAACGCTCTATATGAACATCGGGAGGCTTTGCGAGAAAAGAATTCTTCGATCCCCGGAATCAATACCCCCACCATGGTGGTTGGCCTCATCTCAGGAGGCATCAATACAAATGTGGTGCCAGATGAGTGCAAAATCCGGGTGGACAGAAGACTGATACCGGAAGAAAACGAAGAGCAAGCAGAACAGGAGTTCCAGGACCTTGTACATCAAGCCATTGCTTCTCTTGAAGGGATTCAGGTCGAGATACGTAAGGTTCTTCATGCGAAAAGCTTTGGCCCTGTTCCAGAGGATTCCCCCCTTATTGCCGCTCTAAGCCAGAATTGGAAGAGAGTTATGGAAAAGAGAGGAGAATTAGCAGTAAACGGAGTCCCTCTTTATACCGATGCACGGCATTTTTATGAAAAAGGGATTCCGACGGTGATGTTTGGGGTCGGACCCCAAACCCTCGAAGAAGCCAATGGCCATCGGGCAGACGAAAATATTAGCCTCCAAGATTTACAGAATGCTACGAAAGTGATTGCTTGCACGCTTTATGATTTATTGGGGGGCAGGACGTAGTAGAATGAATGGCCATGTAGGATGCGAGGAGATTAAATATAAAGAATGAAAAATAGCAGGCTGATTGCCTGCTATTTTTCCTATCCTTTAATCTAATTCAGAATCCTCTTTCGTTTTCCACGGCGGGTCGCCATGCTGGTGAAGCTTACGGTTCGTTTTATATACCATCCAGGGGATGGAGAAGGATAAAACGACACAGAAGAAGAAAAGCCCGTGAGTTAGCCATAGGTTAAGCAGAATATCCATATTTGTCCTTCTAATCAAATTGTTTTTCCGTTTGATTTACAATGCCGGCGTTACGAATGAGGGCATTGCTTTTTACTTCAATTGTCGCTTTGGAAAATAAATGCTTGCCTTCATTCCAATCTTTTTTAATGTTCTCCCACAGATGGGGATGGTCTGCGGCAAGGTATTCCGCTATGCCAAGAACATCGATTTTATAATGTTTTTGGAGTTTTTCGATGGTATTGTTGCAAATTCTTTCGATTTCCTCGTCAATTAGCTTTTGGATTTTGTCAAGGGTTGAGCGCATCAGCACATCCTCCGTTTCCAGCGTCTCATGGAGCATTCCTTCCAATTTGATGTCAAATGTTACTTTAAGTTTTTGTTTATCGGTAGTGTCTACCTTAATCTTTTGTCTTATATTTTTAATGTCGTACAAAAGCAAGTTATCGCCTAGTTTTGCGATGGTAATGCCGCCCTTTATCTTACCGGTAAGGAAGTTCAAGCCCTCTGTTTCTTCTTCGTCCAGCCAGCCGGCTAATCGGTTGTCATGTCCTCGGAACGCAGCTACTCCAGCTGATTTCACTTCGTATTTTTGAGGGATCAGCCTTGGAACAACAAAACCGGTGCCAGAGAGCAAATGCTCGTGGATATCCCCGATTAGCACCGGCTCATGCATCCTGCCTGTTTCCTCGTTATTATCCATAACCGAAATTAAATACAGCACTGGTAGCTTTTCACTCGGATTTTCTACTTCCAAGACGTCTTTTGCCTTTCCTTTGGTAACTGCCAAATAAGTCCCGCGTCTCATCTCCGGATCCCGAATATAAAAATCCAGGATATCTTGGAATGCTCGGGTCTCTTTGACAATTTCATCCGATATAATAATGAGTTTAAGGTGTTCCATATAAGGGGGCCGGCTGGAGCGGCTAGATAGGATTCTGTTGATCTCCATCATGGCATACCCTTCACTGGTCAGGTTGAAGAAAGCCTTTGTCCCGTCGCCTCCTTCAGCTGCTCCTGCCCCCAATCCGCCAGGAATGGCAATTTGATAGGTCACGAGATAGCGTCTTTTTCCTTTGGGCCTTCCTTTGGATTCAGCCACGTTTTCCTCGTCTTTTGCTTTGTCGATGGCAACACCAACCACGAATCCGCGGTCTTCAATTTCCACACGGTCCCAGCAACCGGCAGCCAGCAGTGTAAATAACAAGGATAGGAGTGATAGGCAAAACTTATTGAGCATCCCCTTTAATCCCCCTTGCTTTAGCAATCATCAATAGGGCGAGAGGTATAACCATGCATAAAAAGATACCCGTGTAAGCAAGTATCTGTTCAGCTTTAAAATAGGTGATTTGACGCGGCGGCGCCATACTGGCTGTAAAAATGATCGGTGATAGAATAAATACAAGCTGCAATCTTTTCGTTTTCTTGAATAGCGAACGTAAAGCCAGGATGCCCATATCCAAGGACATAGCAGCTGTATTGAACACGGTCATAACCCAGATCGTGAAAAAAAGCGATTCAAATCGTTCAAAAAAATGCCCAGGAACTTCAATTTGCTTAGCTAATTCAATCGGAGGGTGGATGATCTGAGCCGTTCCATCGCGGGTGAAAACAGCCAAGGAAGCGAGGAAGAAAGCCTGATACAAAATCAAAATCAAGATCATCGACCAAGTGTATAGCTTTAGCGCTTGCTTGGGCTTATGCTGTCTCACAAGAGGATTATAGAAAAGGATGACTAAGCTATACCCCAAGTAAGAGAAGACGGTGTATTTTGTACCCGTGAGGTAACCCTTAACATTGGTTGTAAAAAAGGGCTTTAAATTCTTGAGCTCAAAGAAACCGTAATTCATAACGACAACCAAGACGGCAATCGTAAATACAACTGGCATGAACATCATATTGAGCCGCAATAGGTCAGCAGAGGAGCCGGATACCCCATAAACCAAAACCAGGAGAAAAGTTAAGACAATCACTTCAAGCGGTGTTTTATCAAATAAGTAAGTCCTAGCTATTACGCTTACAGCTCTCGTTTCGTAGGCACAAAAGGATAAATTGTACACCGCCAACAAAAAGATGATGATCATGGCTGCCTTTTTCCCAACGATAGAATGAGCCATAAGGTAGTAGCTCTTGCGAGGGAAGCGACTAGCCAAGCGCATAGATACCAGTACAAAAGCTAGGCTGATCAACCCACCTAGCAGGATGCTGATCCATCCGTCGCTTCCTTTCGTCCCCCCGGCAAGCATGCGGGGGAGGGCTAAGATTCCAATCCCAAGGATCATCGATAATATGGAATACGCCAATTCCTTGTGGCCAATTTCCGGATCTCCATATTCAAAGGACTTCAAACACGTCTCCCTCCCTTGCCTATTCGATCTTTATCCTTCGCCTGTAGGGTTTGAGGTCTCTTTCTTAAGAAAAACAAGGGAGCTCTGATGATCAAATCCCTCCAGTCATGAGTGAGCTGTGGCGCCATGGGTGTCATATAAGGCACCCCGAAGCTTTTTAACCTCACTAAGTGAATACTAATCATGATAAAAATGAGAATAATCCCGAATAAGCCTAACATGGATGCTGCAAGAATGGTTCCAAAACGCAGCATTCGAAGGGGGATTGCAATGTCGTAAGAAGGAAGCGCGAAGGACGAGATAGCCGTAATGGCTACTACGATGACCATAATGGGACTCACGATTCCCGCAGATACGGCCGCTTCGCCAATAACCAAGCCGCCTACAATCCCAATAGTTTGGCCAATCGGTTTCGGCAAGCGAACCCCCGCCTCGCGAAGCAGCTCCAACGTCGCTTCCATCATTAGCGCTTCCACGACAGCAGGAAAGGGAACACCTTCTCTCGCCCCTGCTAGGGAAAAAGCGATTTTTGAAGGTATCATTCCTGGGTGAAAGGAAAGCAAGGCAACATAGAGTGCCGGTAAAAATAACGCAGCGAATGCAGCTGCAAAACGCAAAAGGCGAAGCAACGTCCCGATTTGCCAACGCTCATAATAATCTTCCGGGCTTTGCAGCATGGAAAATAGGGTCGCTGGTGCTATGAGCACAAACGGGGTGCCGTCCAATAGGATCGCCACCCGGCCTTGAGTGAGAGATGATCCTACTCGATCTGGTCTTTCTGTATGCTTGACTTGCGGAAAAGGGGAGAGGAAGCTATCCTCAATCCACTGCTCAATCAAGCCAGACTCTTCAACATCATCCAAGTCGATGGATTTTACGCGGCGTTGGACTTCTTCTATAAGGCTTGGGTTCACTATTCCGTCGATATAAGCAACAATCAGGTCTTTCTTGGATCTTCTCCCCACTTTGTAGGAATCGAAGCGCAAATTAGGATCACGAACTCTCCTGCGAATCAAGGCCGTGTTTGTGCGGATGTTTTCGGTAAATCCATCCCTTGGTCCACGGATGAGTGATTCAGTTACAGGTTCTTCAATCCCTCTACTAGCCCATCCCTTACTGCCAATTATGATGACCTTATCGGTCCCATCCACAAATAAGGCTGAATCCCCATCCAATATGGCCAACGAAATCTCATCTAACGTTTGAGCCCTTTTTGTCTCTGTGACGGAAAGGATGGATTCCTCGATTTTATCGAGGAGTTCCGCAACGGATGAGGGGCTGTCACTCAACTGCTTTCCCGCCTGCTGTATGTTTTTCATTACCAGTCGATTGATGAGATCCTTATCTGTTAATCCATCAATGTTTATGATCGCACAGCGACGGCTGGTTCCTCCGATAGTGAACGGACGCGTGATCAAATCGCCAGGGGAATGCAGCATCTTTTTAATCGTGTCTAAATTTTTGTCCAGGTTCTCATAGACATCAATTTCAAAGGGCTCTAGTCTCTGTTTTTTCTTTCTATAAAAAAAACGATACAAAGCCAGTCCCCCCTTTATCATCGATTACAGTTTCCAGTATTATCCCCCAAAACCACTTCCTGCATGTATTTAGGAGAAAGGATCCTTTTGTATAGTCAATACAAGCGTATAGGCAGAAATTCATCGGCAAAGAATACCATATGAAAACCATAACAGGGGGGAGATAGATGAATAAATTCTTGAACTATAATATTGGCATCATACCTCTTGTTATCTATGTTCCTACATTGCTTATCACATTGATCCTGCTTCAAAATGACCTATTACCAAAAGACATGTTTGGCGCTATCTCAATCATGATGCTTTGCGGCTTTCTATTAGGAGAAATAGGCAAAAGAATCCCGATATTAAAAGGGATAGGTGGGGGAGCCATTCTGGCTACCTTTCTGCCTTCCTATCTGGCTTATCAAGACTATATTCCAAAATCAGCCATTACAACAGTCAGCCATTTTATGGAATCGTCGAATTTCCTTTATGTGTTTATTTCGGTCATTATTTTGGGAAGTATTCTCGGAATGGACAGGCAGCTTTTGATTCGGGCATTCATCAAGCTATTTATTCCCTTAGTTGTGGCTTCCGTGGCGTCGATCGTTGTAGGGATTGGGGTGGGGGCCATGTTTGGGATTAATCCTTATCAAACGTTTTTTTTCATTGTAGTACCTGTGATGGCCGGCGGCGTAGGGGAAGGGGCGATCCCCTTATCGATGGCCTATGCGGAAGTTCTTGGAGCCAGCCAAGAAGAGCTTTTTGCGCAGATCCTGCCCGCTGTCATGCTAGGCAGTTTATCGGCGATTATTTTAGCAGGGGGACTAAAGTATTTAGGAAAAAAGAAACCGGAATATTCGGGGGATGGAGCGCTGCTGAAAACAGGGGATGATTCCCTGTCACATGGCATGGAAGAGGAGAAACCGCTTGAATTTGAACAAATGGGTGCAGCGATTAGCGCAGCGGCTGGCTTTTATTTGCTCGGCGTTTATGCCAGCTCCACAATTGGGATTCCAGGGCCCATCATCCTGCTTTTTGCCGTATCTGCAGTGAAAGCATTGGGATGGTTCCCGGCCAAGCTCGAACACGGAGCTTACATGGTTTACCGATTTTTCGCGGTCGTTGTGACTTATCCTCTACTGTTTGCTGTTGGCGTGTCCATGACGCCATGGGAGAATATCGTATCCGTTTTTCAGCCAGCCTATTTGATCACCATCTTTCTAACCGTTCTGACGATGGTTATTGTCGGCTTTTATGCTGGGAAGTTCTTGAATATGTACCCGATTGAAGCAGCTATCGTCACTGCCTGCCATAGTGCTCAAGGAGGAACAGGAGATTTGGCAATCCTCACGGCTGCAGGCCGGATGGAGCTCATGCCTTTTGCCCAAGTGTCCACAAGATTAGGCGGTGCGTTTATGGTGGCGGCAGCAACCATTTTCTTACGGTGGATCACGTGAAAAAAAGCCTTGAGAAAATTTTCAAGGCTTTTAGCTTTTCCTAGTAGAAGAGAGAAGAGGGGAGTGCGTGAGTGGGGAAATTAAGCATAAACGCCCTATCTCAGAGATCCTGTTCTGAAAGAGAGGGCGTTTAGTAATATTTGCTTTAAAATCCATATTCAAAATTCAGGGATCCCTCTTTCCACATCACATAGTCAATCTGTCCAAAATCAACTTCTTTTCCGTTAAGAGAGCAGGTGCAGTGGTTACATCCGCATTGGGCTTTGATCTCCTCCATTAGAGATTGATCAACACCGCCAAGGACGATCAGAGGTTTATTTTTTGGGTACAAAACAAGAGTTCCAGTCATTCGTTCATCATCCTCCAAGAAAAGTTTGTGCATTACTTCACGTAATAATCATACTTGAATTTCAGGTTAAAATCATTCGTTTGAAAGGAAAGTTCAAGGTTCAGTCAAACATTAGTTACGATTTTGTTACAGGAAACCCATCGAAAATAGGGAACCGCCAAAAATCAACCGTTACAAACGTTTTCCCTAACACCTTGAAGGATTAAAACTTTAGCCTAACTTTAAGTTTTCGTCACCACGGGCGTAATCGAGTGGAATGGGCATCTTCAGCTTGTCTTGAAATTGCGACTTCCGTTTCATCCTAAGTGTAAGAGGGATTGTGTCAACAGGCATATCAACGAAATAATACAAGGCCGCCACATCTTGATGGCGGCCTCCTCTGTTTTAACGAAGACTTTATTCCGGACGATTCCGTGGTGTGAAATTAATAATAAAATAGCTAGTGACTAATGCCAGGATCACCAAAGCGTAAAGTAGAGTATGTAAGGGGTTCGTATGATCCACGATGACTAATCGAATCATGGCTGTAATCCCAATATAAATAAAATAACGAAGCGGGAAATGATAATTATCGCGAAAATACTTTACAATCATCGAGATAAACTCAAAGTATAAAAAGAAGACAAGGATTTGTTCCAAAAACAAGTGAATATGAGAGCTCTCATCTAAAATCGTATGACCCAAATGATAAAGCTCCTTGAGGAGCAATAGTGATAAAACCAACCCCAGAAAAATGAGAGAAAGATTGAGGACAAGCTGCAACAGGTTGGGGATTGATACCATTTTTACGGTGGATCTGGATAATCCGGACATCATCATCACCTGAACTTTCTTCTTAGTTTTGTGTTGAATTCAAACACACCTCTACTAAAAGCAAGAAATATGCCAAAAAAATTGATGGGTAAGGCCTATCCGTTGTATAATGGTAAAAACAAACATGTTCAAATGTTTACAACTTCAACAAAAGTGTAAATATACACTACCTACTTATACAGGAGATGATGACTTTGGCGACGAATCCTTTACTTGTTTCTTTTGCGCTTCCTTGGGAAGAGACGCTAGAGCCCTCTCAGATGGTATGGATTCCTCACGATACTCGACTATCCGAAATCCCTAGCTTTCAGGAGCCAAAAGACTTCGTCTTGGTGGACCAGCATGGCAAAGTCATCGGATGGCTTCCTTTTTCGCTTTTGATGGATACTATAATCAAACAATGGAAAACAACAGAAGCCTATTACGAGACGCTGCTTCAGGCTGTTAATGATGCGATTACAGTGGTCGACCGAGAAGGGCAGATTATCTCCTGGAATCCAAAGTCAGAAGAGATGTACAACCAATCCTCTAAGGAGATGTTAGGAAAGCCGGTCATGGAGTATTTTCGGGAAGAAGCAGTCGTCCTGATGACTACCCTGAAAGAAGGAAAGGGCGTAACGAGAAAATACAATCAACCACATCCTGGGGTTCACGTTTTAATTAACACTTTGCCTGTTCGAGTGAATGACGAGATTATTGGTGGTGTCTCTGTAGAAAGGGATATTAGCGATATCGTTAAGCTTAATGAAGAGCTTTACTCCACCACAGCCTATCTCCAGGATCTCGAAAGCCAAATCGATACGTCCTTTGATCCCTTTCACCGGCTTAAAGGAAGAAGCACCGCCTTGCGTTCGGCCATTGATCTATCCCAAAAGGTTTCAGTTACGGATGCCACCGTATTAATCACGGGAGAAAGCGGAGTGGGAAAGGAATTATTTGCCCAAGCGATTCATAAAGGAAGCAAGCGGGCAGACCGGCCCTTTGTCGCTATCAATTGCGGCGCCATTCCGGCTTCCCTATTTGAGAGCGAGCTGTTCGGATATGAGAGCGGGGCTTTTACGGGGGCGATTAAAGAAGGTAAAAAAGGGAAGATGGATGCAGCCAGCGGCGGAACGCTATTTCTCGATGAAATTGGTGAAATGCCCTTGGATCTCCAAGTAAAATTGTTGCGTGTGCTCCAAGAGCGTGAATTTTACCGGGTGGGAGGGCACAAGCCGATCCCGCTAGATACTCGCATTGTGGCCGCCACCCACCGCGACCTCGGAGAACTAATTATTGAAGGATTATTTCGCCAGGATTTATATTACCGACTAAACGTTGTTTCCATCTTTGTGCCGCCCCTTCGGGAACGGATAGAAGATATCCCCGAGCTTGTTCAGTTGTATTTAAAAGAATTTTCAATCAAGTATATGAGACCAATCCCGAAAATCGATCCGGAAGTGATGTACACACTCATGCACCATCCTTGGCCTGGTAACATCAGAGAGCTGCGGAATACGATCGAACGCCTTGTGATTTTGGTTGATGAAGAGACTGTAAAGCTTCCGCATTTGCCCAAAGACTTCTCAAAGGTGGAACAACATGTTGTCAGCCTATCACGACCGGTTCAGTCAAACCTCGTCCAAGGAGACTCGGATGTCTCTCGGCTTAAATATGCCCTTCAAACCACCTATGGGAATAAAACAGCTGCAGCCAAAATGCTAGGTTGGTCAAGAGTCACCCTATATAACAAAATGAAGAAGTATGGGCTGGAGTGAAACAAAAAAGGCGATCCCGATTAAGGGTTCAAACCCCATGTATACCTAGACATGGGGTCTGAGCTGCGGGACCGCCTTTTAATGATTTGATCTTATTTTATCTAGACGCCAACGAGTTCTTTTGCCTGTTCCGATCGGCCGAGTAGCGATTGGATTTCTCCATCTTGTTGGAGCTGATCTATAAACTTATGCATAACCCGTTCTTGCTCTATCGTTTTTTCTACCGATTGCACCTTGCTGATATAACTCCTCTGGTATATCTGGCATCCATTATCCTGATCGATATATAAAGAAACTTTGAGCCCTTCTAATACCTCTCGTTCCCCAATCGTAAGCAATTTCTCAGCAAAAGCATTAAAATCAAGAAAAAGGTAACCCTTCATATATAAACTTCTCCTCCAAAACGATGAAATTTTAACCACATTCTTATACCTAAGCAATATTAGTGCCAAAAACTAAACTCAGCATTACGCTGTAATCCTAGCTCACACCGGACTGAGACCTATACACTATTGTATAAATTGTACATAAATCTGTTTACATACTGTAATCTTACGCTGGCATTATCAAATCGGGGCCATTTCTATCCCCAAATCTGCATCGCCCGCACGACAGCTAGAGAATATATCCATTTTCGACTTTTCTCTGGGTGAAGCGGAAATGAGCCTGATATCTGGCTTAACTCGTCCTGACGGTAGAATAAAGAATCAAGATCCGGCTAGTTATGAGGAGTTTTAAATCTTTTCAAGGAGATTCTTCAGGTTCGCAGCCGGTAATCTCCCCTAAATTGTGCTTAAATACCCGAAAGGGCAATTCAGTCGCCCTGTATCGAGGAACATGGAGCAAGCATTCCGCATTCAACGTAATGATTATCCTTTCATCCAAAGAGCGAAAGTAAAAATTTAAACAGGAATGCGAAGAATGTCGCATTTTCTATCGAGTGGCAATTGGTTTATACTGAAATATAAATGTTTTTTAGGTTGAATGCGTTAACTTAAATCGACAAAAACCGGGTGGTGACAGGCACCATGTGGAAACTGGTGCTCATGTGTTTACTTTTTTTGGCGGCCTGTTCAATCAGGCCGATCCAGGAAGGGGAGGAAGTTGCAAGACACAAGGAAAAAGTCCGCCTTGAGTTTTTTTCTCCCAAAGTGGAAACGGCGGAAATATTCAATCAACTTATTCGAGATTTCGAAAGGGAGCATCCGAATATTCATGTCGAGCAGACCATCATGCCGAATGGGATGGATGTTCTGAAAAGAAGAATTGCGAGAGGTCAAGCCCCAGATATTTTTATTACCTATCCCCTTGAACACGATTATGTGATTCGGGCAGAAAAGGGCTATTTGCTAGACCTTACGAATGAAGACTTTATTCAAGCGATTAACCCTGTGGTTCAAGATAGGTATCTGGTTGAAAGCAGGATGTACGGCGTGGCTTTAACCCAGAATGCGGTGGGAGTCTTATACAACAAGGATATTTTTGAGTCGTTGCAATTAAAGATCCCCGAGACCTGGGCTGAGCTTGTCCATACCATGGTGACGATTCGCCGAACCGGTATAACCCCTATTCTAATGTCCAATAAAGACGCCGAAACGATCAGCGTATTTAATCTCAACTTCATCGCCAATGAATTTAGCAGCGATTATTGGGATGAGGTAAATCAAGGACAGGCAAAGATATCAGGTGATCCGAGATGGGAGGAGATGGCTGAAAACATGCTGAGCATCGTTTCCCTTGCCCAAGAGGACTCTTTTGAAACGGATACGGACCAGGTTAACCAGCGTTTTGCCCATGGCGAGGGAGCCATGTATGTCACCGGCACCTGGATGCTGTCCATCATTGAAAAATGGAATCCGCAATTGAACTATGGGATCTTTCCCTTTCCCAGCACGAATGATCCTCAGAAAAATCATGTGTTGGGCGGCGTAGACATCGGGTTGGCGATTTCGTCTGACACTCCACATCCCGAAGCAGCAAAAGAATTCTTGAAATTTTTGGTCAAACAAAAAAATGTCCAAAAACTATCCGCTGATGAAGGCTCCATCAGCGCGGTCAACGGAGTGAACGTGAAAAAGGAAGTTGTACAGCCCTTGGCTAAGAAGGTTCTAGAAGGAAAAAGCGTGAATTGGCCCAATCATTACTGGATAGGCGGAACCCGCGCAGAAAGGGATTACCGCAGGATCAGCCAACAATTTTTTATGGATAAAAACATAGAGGTCTATCTTCGCCAATTGGATCAAATGTTTGCCTACTACCGGGAAGAGTAGCGATGGGGGTGGAAAAATAATGCTATGATATTAGATCTGCAGCAACGAATGATCATTGGATTTTTGCTATTCATTCTTTTGCCGATCCTAATTGTGGGCCGGGTTTCATACTACACTTCCGCCAACACCTTGAAGGAAAATATCAGCCAGCAGGTGCTTCAGACCCTAAAAGCACTGGATATGAACCTGTCCGCGTCCCTTTCTGAAATCCATACCTTCTCGGACACCATGGTGGATTCCGAGGATATACAAGCTATTCTGAAAGCCAAACCAAGCCATACACCTGAGTTGTACAATTACCGATTGAATGTAACTAGTCTTATGTACAGCAATCCGATGGTGGAGGATTTGATTCTCTATCATAATAAAGGGATCGTGTTTCAATTGAAAAGAACCCTCGTTCCATCCATTCAGCAATTAAAGGAAAGCTCGTTCTTTCAAGAGATGGTAAGGGAGAAGGGAAGAGCGGTTTGGTTATCTCCGACCGAACACGGTTCATTTGTTCCGCTGGAGAAATTTGTGCTGACCCAAGGGCGAATGATCCATGACTATAATACCTTGGAGAATATCGGGTATGCCATTTTGCATATCAAGCTTGACTTGTTCGACCAGATCTATGCCCAGCTGCATCAGTCCGACTCGGAGGAACTGATCATCGATCGGGCAGGAAACATCTTATATAGCTTCGATCACCAATGGATCGGCCAACAGCTTCAAATAAACGGTCTGGAGGAAATGATTTCCGGGCAACAGGGCCACCTGATGGATACATGGGAAGGGAAGAAGAGCCTCATTACCTTCTACCCCTCCGAATCCAAAGAACTCGCTAAGCTGGATTGGATCCTTGTATCCATTAAGCCATGGGGCACTTTGTCCAATCAGATTCAGTTTATTCGAAACACGACCCTTGCCATCGTAATGGTAGGGATTATGATGGCCTTACTCTATAAGCTGTTTTACGTTAAGAAAATAATGGATTTCATCTCTAAGCTTCTCGAAAAAATGAAACGGGTGGAACAAGGAGACTTAGAGGTTCGCATGCCTGCATCGGGTTACTTCGAGTTTAGGAAACTTGCATCAGGGTTCAATCGAATGATAGAACAAATCGGGTTGCTGTTGCAGCAAGTGAAGCGTGAGCAGGAAAGAAAAAGGGAAGCAGAGTTTCAAGTACTCCAGCAGCAGATCAATCCTCATTTCCTGTACAATACCCTTGAATCGATTAATGCGATGGCCGCCCTGAATGGACAAAAGGAAATCAGCAAAATGACGATTAACCTCGGGAAATTGCTCCGCATCAGTATAAATGGCGCTTATGAGGTCAAAGTCAGTGCAGAAATTCGCCATGTAATCAGTTACTTGGAGATCCAAAAAATTAGGTTCAATAACCGGTTCGAGTATGAAATTGACGTAGAGGATGAGCTGAAGGATCACCCGGTTCTGAAACTGATCCTTCAGCCGCTGGTGGAAAATATCCTTTATCATGCCTTTGACCAACACCAGGATTCCGGGCGCATTGCGATCAAGGGAGGCATAGAAGGGGAGAAGGGCTGTTTCTATATTCGCGATAATGGAAAAGGAATGAGTCATGAAGCCTTGGCCAAATGGAATGATCATCACTTGATCGCGGACCGCCATAAACACAGCGGACATGGCTTAAGTAATGTTCACGACCGATTAAAGCTTTATTATGGCAATGCCTATGGACTTATGATTTGCTCATGGGAGGATACAGGAACAACAATCAAGATCACGTTTCCGATAGATAAGGGTGATTCGCATGCCGTTTAAGGTATTTATTGTGGATGATGAACCGATCATTGTGAAGAGTTTAACCCATATCATCCCTTGGCAGGAGCATGGGTGCCAGGTAGCCGGAACCGCGGAAAATGGAAGGCAGGCTTTGGAAGGGATTAAAGCCATCGAGCCGGATCTCGTGCTGTCCGATATTCGGATGCCCGTGATGAATGGGCTGGAGCTGCTAAAGGAAATCAGTCAGCTGCCCCGACGGCCGAAGGTCATCTTGCTTAGCGGATACGACGAGTTTGAGTATGCGCGGGAAGGCATCAAACACAATGTCTCTGATTATATCCTTAAACCCATTGATTACGATGAACTGGAAGAATGCTTGTCCCGTGTGGTCCGTGAAATGGAACAGCTTCAGAAACATAAGCAGGAGGAATTCAAGCGGCAAATTCACGACCTCTTGACCCTAGGAACGGCCGAAATCGATCAGAATCTCCGACAGGGTACCTTTGCGGCTATGGTGATGGAATGGGATAATAACGCTGAAAAGCAAGATGCGATTTGGCAGTGGATCAGTGAAAGAGTCGAACAGAACGAGCGGGAGAGCTGGTTCCCCTTTAAGCTCCATCCGACGGAATTAACCATCGTGTATGCCTCCCAAACGGACAATTTATCCGGGAGCAAGCAAACGCTGAAGCAATTGGCAAGGGAATTAGCGTCCTGTTGCAACGAGCTTCGCATCTCCGTCGGGAAAATCGTGTCAGAACTGGATCAACTAGTTGACTCCTATGGACAAGCTAAAGAGATGCTAAAAGCAAAGCCTTTCTTGAAGGCGACAGTCATCACAGAAGAGGAGTTCCAGGACGAGCTCAAGTCCAGGAATAACCCGGGAGATCTTATCGAAAAAGCGGTGGATTATCTGGATGAACATTTTTACGAAGACATCGGGATAGAACAAGTGGCGGGAAAAATCGGCTTAAGCGTTAGCTATTTCAGTGTGTTGTTCAAGCAACAGACAGGCGTGACCTTCTTGGACTATTTGACGGACCAGAGAGTGAAGCATGCTTGCTACCTGCTGAAAAACTCGAATTTGAAAACAAATGAAATCGCAAGTAAAGTGGGCTATACGGATCAGCGATATTTTAGCCAAGTATTCAAGAAAAGAGTGCAGATGACCCCAAGCGAGTACCGGAAAAGCAAGTGAAGCAAAACCTCATCTACCCAGACAGGGAGATGAGGTTTTCTTTGTTTTCCGAAAACTGAAAGCCCTATCATAAAAATTTGAACATTCTTCAAAGGAATGCCTCGTTTTGAAACCGTTTTAATTGCTTTACAATCAAATCATAGCAATAAACAAGATTGACTATAGGGGGCCATAAAAGAATGAAAAAATTGATCTCGTTAGTTTTAACTGCGGTATTAGCCAGTTCATTAGTCGGCTGCGGTTCCAATCAGGCTTCAAACCAGGGTGGCGCCAGCGGCAAAATCGTGATTTGGACACAGGCTTCAGCCGACCACCCGGAAGGAAAAATGTTTGCCGATCGCGTGAAGCAATATAATGAGGCCAACCCGGACAAGCCTCAAGTGGAAATTCAGAACATCACACGGGCAGGTGCCGGTTCAGGGTATATCGACAAATTGAATGCAGCCATTACCTCCAATAATGTACCTGATATTTTTACGTTAGACGGACCAGATGTGGCAGCCTACGTCGAATCGGGAATTGTTGGAGAATTGGATGGCCATATGTCACAAGGATTTAAAGACGGTTTCACCCAAGCGATGATCGACCAAGGGACCATCGACGGGAAGTTTTATGCGATGGGTTACCAAGATTCCGGTGTAGCCGTGACCTACAATGAAGATATGTTCAATGCATTGCCGGATGACATTAAAGCGATGGTTCCTTCTTCTGATGAAGATTGGACATGGGATGAATTTGTGGCTCTGGCTAGAAAAATAGATGACTTCGCTAAAACAACAAGCGATTCCGCGTTTAAGGATTATGAGACGGCCGTCAGCTTGTCACTATATGAAATTCCTGCAGGCGGATATGAGCTCGGAACCTATTTCTTTACCCCGCTATTATGGGCTAATGACGCGAATATCGTGGCGGAGGATGGCGTAACCGTGGACAGCGTACTAAACAGTGATAAGACCGTGGAAGCCTTGACCAAATATGCCCAATTGTTTGAAGGCAACCCGCTTGCCAACGCGTCTGAATCGCAAAAAGCTTTCCATACGGGAAAAACGGCCTTATCTGTAAGCGGATTCTGGTTTATCAGCGACTTTGTCAACAACTATCCGAACTTGAAGTTCAAGACCCTCCGCTATCCGAAAATGAATGGA
>JBEQAI010000013.1:0-20418 GCA_041640415.1 Ammoniphilus sp.
CTTCTTCTAACCGAGTCTGACCTTCAAACAGTTGGGCTTGTCCTTGCTTGACTTCTTTCAATTCAGAAAGAATCTGTTCCAAAACCTTTTCCATACTACCCACATCACACACCCCCTAAGATCATTTTAGCATAATCAATCTCCAAATACGAATGTTTGTTCTTAAATCTTTGTTATCTGGCGAGATCCCGACCATAAAATAAAGAACTGAACAGTAAAAGAAAAAAAGAGCCTCTAGAATCGCTTCTAAGGCTCGTTTCGTTTTCAGGGAGACATTTTTGCACCGCCAAGAATGTCTTATTCTTTCCTAATTACCGACTTGTGCAGCCCTCTCCCGAAGGGAGTCCCTCTCTTAATATTCATTAAAGAACTCTTGAATCTTCTTAGGATCGTTGGTTTGAGTCAACGCTAGCATTAATAGAATTCTAGATTTATGCGGATTCAAAGAGTCTGCAGCAACGAAATTGTTCTCCGCATCGGTTGCCCTGTTATTGACCGTGCCGTCTCCCACATAAGAAGAGCGGACGATGACGGCTTTTTTACCCGCTTCCTTTGCTTTTTCCGTAGACTTGGTGGACATTCCTCCATCACCCGAACCGGCAACTACAATACCTTTAGCGCCAGCTGCTAGGGCTGCATCATAGAAATAACCGCCGATACCTGGATATTCATAAACGATATCCACTTGTGGAAGAGAGTCAATCTTGGAAACATCAAATACCGACTTGGTCGTGTGCTTTGGAATCGGCTCATAGTGGAATTGCACTCGGTTTCCAGTGATTTGGCCCATGTATCCCTGCTCTACCGATTTAAACGTATCGAGTGTGGTCGTGTTCGTCTTGGACACAAAGCGAGCCGCAGAAATGCGATCATTCAACACCACCATGACTCCTTTTCCTTTGGCTTTCGGATTTCCTGCTACACTCACGGCATTATACAGGTTAAAAGGACCATCAGCGCTCATGGCCGAGGCCGGTCTCATCGCCCCAACCAGCACCACCGGCTTATCGCTTTTCACCGTAAGGTTCAGGAAATACGCGGTTTCTTCAATGGTATTCGTCCCGTGGGTAATGACGATTCCGTCGACGTCATCGGAAGCCAAATATTCGTTTACCTTCCTCGCTAGATTCAGCCAAATCTCCGGTGTCATGTTAGGACTTCCTACGTTGACAATCTGCTCGCCCGTAATATTAGCAATGTTCTTGAGTGAAGGTACGGCATTCACAATCGCCTCTACCCCTTGTGTGACCTGATAACCCGTGACCGCCGTATTGGAAGCCGCAGTGGAAGCAATCGTTCCCCCTGTTGCTAGGATTTTAATGTTTGGTAGATTTTTTGTTTCCTCTGCAGCATACGCAGATGGAGTAAGACCCCCAATCGGAGCAATGTAGGCAGCGGAAAGCAAGGAGCTCGTGAGTAGAGTGGCTGCTAGGACTTTTTTCAAATTCATGTAATGTTCCTCCTCTTGTAGATTCTTTATTCATCATACAAGTAACTTTGCCATTGGAGGAATTTTTTGGTATAAAATCTGACAAGCTTTTTCCAGGTTATAGTGCAGTATGGCACTCTCTCTACTTGGAATCATTACCGGTTCGGAACCAAGTGGATGGGTTTCGTGATCAAACCTCCTAGATTATTTGGAATTTTACCAGGTATGTGACCAAACGGAATCTACTCGTGAGCATCCAGCACTTTTCCGTGAGCAAATTCAAATTTTTGTGAGCATTCGGGACCGGACGACAGCTACCGGTGCCGCGAACGCGAAGGGATGATAAAAAAAGGCTCAATTACTTAAAAAATCAGCTTGATATTAGATGCTCCAAACCAAAGTTTAGATTGCTCTTCTAAAAAGTAGCCTAAAATCACTCCAAACCTCGATAAAGCTTGGCGAGGTCTTGGAATCATTACAGGTTCGGAACCAAGTCTATCGTTTTTGTGACCAAACCTCCTAGATTATCTGAATGGTTCCAGGTACGTGAGCGAACTCCCTTTGGTCGATCATCCGGACCCAAACCGTAGCCATGCCGTTCGGAAACAGGCTATGATGATAAAAAAAGCTGACTCTATAAGTCAGCGAAACCAACTTTTTAGAAATCAGCTTTTTAAAATTTGAGGTAACAGGCTATTCTTCGAGCCAGACCTTATTTCTTTAGGATCTGGATCTTCATAAACCCCATCAACAATCTGGACTCGATGCTCTAGATGGTACATTCCACCTGATCCTGGAAGGTTATTGTATCGCTTTCCTAAGGCGGTTGCGGCTGTTACCATTAATTGATCTAATAATTCTGTATGATGGATAGCATCCCGTACTTCTTTTTGACGTACTAACATATATCCCGCGTCCTGTAAGGATCTCATCTGCAATGGGCTAATAATTTCAAGTATTTGTGGATCGTCGTAATTGGGCATGGAAAAGTCTCCTTAACCAGATTTCCATTTAGTATATCCATGCCCTACAGGTGCCGCCCATCCATATTCTAGGGTAACTCCAAGTAGCTTACTCTTTCTTTTCTTCTGGCTTTTCTTCTGCTGGCTGCTCCTCAGCTGGCTGCTCTTGGTTACCCTCTACATTTTGCTCCTGCTCTGTTGGTGGTTCTCCCTGCACAGGCTCTTGACTGTTGCAACCAACCAGACCTAAAATAGCTAATGCAGCAATACCTGATAATAATAAGTTCTTCTTCATCACTAAAACCCCCATATTGTTTTTATGGAATATTGCTATTCCTAAAAGGGATTATAGTAACTTTTTACATTTTTGTATATATCTACAAGACAAATTGAAGCCTTGGTCCCAAATTATGCCTCATAGTAAATTCCTACCAAACAACTATTCGAGGGATTCTATTATTTTCTGTCTTAGATAGCCCCCACTTGACACTTTCTTATGGGTTTTAGCCTCATTGATTGATTTCGTCAATAGACCATAGAATCATCTCTTCGACAGGCTGGACAGAACCTGTTGTACTCTAATTAACCATCAATGAATCAGACCCGCGTTCCTGATCGCCTGCCGCAGGCAGCATCACATAAACGGACGTCCCTTTATTTACTTGGCTTTCAAACAGAATCTGTCCGCCATGATTCTCCACAATCCTTCTGCTGACCATCAGCCCCAAGCCCGTACCCCCTTCCTTCGTCGTGTAAAACGGTTCGCCTAACCGCTTGATCTCCGGTTCCGTCATGCCGCGCCCTTCGTCCCGAATGTGCACAGAAATCATCTTGACTCCTGGCTTCAGCTCCACAACAATCGAACCGCCTTCGATCATCGATTCCATGGCATTTTTCAACAGATTGATAAATACTTGCTTCAATTGATTTTCCTCACTTTTGACATAAAGTGGATCCGATGGCAGATGGGAAATCACTTGAATATTTTTCAAATTCATTTGCGCCTCCATAAAAGCGACTACTTGAGAAATTAAGCTTTGAATATGAACCCTTTTCAGCTCGACAGCCTGAGGTTTGGAAAGGACTAAAAATTCACTGACAATAAAATTAATCCGATCCAGCTCTGATAGCATAATATCGGCATACGGTGTCCCGATTTTGGATTGCAAGAATTGAATAAATCCTTTGATGGTGGTAAGCGGATTCCGTATCTCATGAGCCACTCCCGCGGCAAGCTGCCCCACCATTGAGAGCTTGTCTGATTGGCGAACCCACTCTTCCATCCGCTTTGCTTCCGTGATATCCTCGACGATTTCAAAAAGCCCTACCATCTCCTGGCCGACAATCAAAGGATACATTTTGCAATAGATCGTCAGAATTCTGCCATCCTTATGAAAAATGGAGCTTACAAATTCCTGAGCCTCCTGCTTCAACACCTTTTCGATCAACGAACGCTTCTGATCCACCTCTTCAGGGACCGTAATCGCAAGGCAGCCCAACTCCCTAAGCTCCTCAAGGGTATACCCTGTGATTCTTTCGATAGCCGGATTCCCATCCAATAGTTTGACATCCATATCGAAGATCATAATGCCGTCCACCGTATTTTCAAAAAGCAATTGATAGCGCTGCTCCCTTTCCTCCATCAGCTGCTCCACCGCTTCTCTTTTAAAAGCCGTGAGCTGGTCCTTTTCCTTGATGAGCCTCAAAAACCCCATGACAATGAGGATCACTCCGATTATATTCCCCAGCTTTTCAATCGTATCAAAACAAATAGAAAAAAAGGGGATATAAAACTCTTCCAAAATCCCGCTCACAAGGGCTATGGCATAAAGGCACAACCCCAGCGTAAGGATCCCGATATTTTTATACTCCAGGACGGTAAGCAACGGGTATAGAATCACTATAAAAATAAAAGCATCGCGCAAGGCACTGAATAAATTCATTTCAACGCCATAAAAGTGAAGGGTAAGAATCGCTGAAACGATCGCTATCCCGATCAGGCTCACCGTCCATAATTTCTTAATCAAAAACGAGCCACCCCCAACTTAAGAGACATAGGTGATATTGTTATTATTATTTTCAAAAATTTGGAACTATATTCAATATAAAGATGGCCTGTTAATTCTTTACTTCCAATTCAAACTCCCTTAACAATAACGAATTACACTTATATTGTAACAATTGTTAAATATAGATAAACAGGAGGAGAGTTTTTAACATGGACAAACACAAAGATTTTCTCGCGGATCTCGAATCAAAAAAGCTGGATCGCCGCAGTTTCCTAAGCGCTACAGGAAAAGTAGCCGCCCTGACCCTCGGTCTCACGATTGCCGGCTCACTTCAAGGAGGAACGCAAATCGACGCTGCTCCTCAGTTTAAGGCCTATCCTTTTACACTCGGTATTGCATCTGGTGACCCCCTTCCCGATGGCGTAGTCCTCTGGACTCGCTTGGCCCCGGATCCTCTCCATGGCGGTGGCATGAAAGACCATCGGGTTCCCGTCAGATGGGAGGTTGCGCTTGATGAAGACTTCAAAAACGTGGTTCGTCACGGGGTGGAATTTGCCGTCCCCGAACTGGGACATTCCGTTCATGTGGAAGTCGACGGACTTCAGCCGTCAACCAAATATTATTATCGATTCAAAGCCGGGTCGGAAGTCAGCCCAATCGGAAAAACCAAAACCTTGCCTCCGTATGGAGCCGATATTTCCAAGCTGAGCTTTGCCTTCGCTTCTTGTCAGCAGTATGAGCACGGGTACTTTACCGCTTATTATCACATGGCCAAGGAGGAAGATTTGGATTTTGTCATCCATCTGGGCGACTATATCTACGAATACGGTCCCGATGAATACAAAGCCCCTGGCGGAAACATCAGAACCCATATCGGTCCGGAAATCGTGACGCTCGAAGACTACCGGAATCGATATGCCCAATACCGCAGCGATGCTGATCTGCGTAGCGCTCATGCAGCCTTCCCTTGGATCGTTACCTTAGATGATCATGAAGTTGAAAATAACTGGGCTGCCCACATTCCTGAGAAGAATCAGCCCATCGAGCCTTTTGTTGAGCGCCGCATCGCTGCATTCCAAGCTTACTATGAGCATATGCCTTTAAGGCGTTCGTCCCTGCCGAATGGGACAAGCATGCAGCTCTATCGCAAATTTACCGTTGGCAACCTGGCTGACCTCCATGTTCTCGATACTCGCCAGTACCGGGATGACCAGGCCAACGACGATGGCTGGAAAGCACCAAACGAAGAATCTACTAATCCGAACCGAACGTTGCTAGGCCACGAACAAGAGCAATGGCTCCTGAATGGACTAAAGACCTCCTCCTGTCATTGGAATATCTTAGCTCAGCAAGTTTTCTTTGCCCAACGGGATTACGGAATTGGACCTGATGCTGAATTGTACAGTATGGATGCATGGGATGGCTATCCTGCAGCCCGGGAGCGGATCTTAAACTTTGCTAACGAACTGAGGATATCCAATTTGGTCGTGTTAACGGGCGATGTCCATACCAACTGGGCAAACGATATTAAAGCGGATTTTAAAGATCCCAACTCCCCGGTGATCGGCGCAGAGTTCGTGGGGACTTCCATTTCCTCCGGCGGAGACGGAACGGCTGTCGTGGATAATACGACGAAAACAAGACTCACCGAAAACCCGCATATCCAGTTCTTTAATAACCAACGCGGGTATGTACGCTGCACCGTCACACCCGACAGCTGGCAAACCGATTACCTGGTGCTGCCTTATGTCAGCCGTGCCAACGCGCCGATTTCGACTGTCGCCTCTTTTGTGCTGGAGAATGGCAAGCCTGGTTTGAAAAGACTTGGTGAGGTTGTTTCCACAAAAGCCTAGGCACTACTAAAAAAAGCACCTCATAGAGTAGACATGTAAAAAGTCTACCTATGGGGTGCTTATTAAATTTTCTTCGATGATCCACCGTAAACGACACCTTATTGGACGGCAACAGGGACAGCGAAAAGGCGATCTCAAAGGCTCCTCGATTCGGAGCGATCTCGATTCTAGGGCCTCAACCTGGCCCATAGACTGCGAGGGCGGATTTCCTACCTCTACAGATTTCTGAGACAGATTTTTCGCCTAAACGATCAACACCGCACCATAAACCAAGGTTCCCCCAATCACCATCGCCGGGTGAACCTTCCAGCGTTCCATCAGCAAGAAGCTAAGAACGATGAGAAGCAGCGTGTGCCACACTCCGGCATGGACCCAAGAGCTGGCGAAGAATTGGTATGCCATAACCGCGAGCATGATGGCGATCGTAGGACGGATAAAGGATGTCATTTTTTGCACGCGCGAGGAGTCCTTAAATTTATAAAGCATGCCCATTAGAAACAGCATGGCCAGGAGCGATGGGGCAACCGTTGCAAGCAAAGCGACAATGGCTCCGAGAATCCCGCCCATTTGGTACCCGATATAGCCGGCCATTTTCGTGGCGATCGGACCGGGCAGGGCATTTCCCAAGGCGAGGATATTCCCAAATTCCTCTAAGGTTAGCCAGCCGTAGCGGTCAACGACCTCAAATTGAATCAGCGGAATGGAAGGCGGGCCGCCCCCATAGCCAACAATGCCAGGAATAAAGAAGGCGAGGAAGATATGCCAATAGATCATTTGTTGACCACCTCCTGCTGTTGCTGCCTATCAGGCATCACTTCTTTCTTCTTCCCGCCTGTCAGCAGGGCATAGAGAAGCAGCGTGCCGATCAATAGAGCGGGATGCACGCCAACAAATTGCAAGAGCACTAAACTGGTCGCGGCCAAAAAAATCGTGAGCGTTTTTCCTTCCCCTTTCCAGGATTTCTTTAAGAAATCGTAGGCCAGCACAAACAGCATCACGCCAATCACCGGCTGAACCGCTGTCGTCATGCCCGCCACCCAAGCGGCTTCTTTTAGGGAATACAAATAACTCAACAAAATGCCCATAATCAAAACCGTAGGGACAACCGTGGCGATCGTCGCAACCAGCATCCCTATGATGCCGGCTACGCGATATCCGATATAGCCGGCCATTTTCGTAGCAATGGGGCCGGGCAAAGTATTTCCCAGAGCCAGGATGTCACCGAACTCATCATCGCTCACCCATTTATACCTCTCCACCGCCTCTCGGTGAAACAAAGGAATAGCGGAAGGCCCCCCACCGTAACCGAGCAAGCCTGCCCGGAAAAATCCAATGAATAACTCTCCATTCTTTTTGATCACTTTTTCTACCACCCATCTGCATAAATAAGTAATCCCTCTTGATCATCAAGAGGGGATTACTGTGATCTTCTGATTTACCAAGCAGCAACCGATCCGTCGGTTCTCGGCTCTGTTCCGCCGTTTAAAACGCCTTGCGAATCCCGGATAATTATTTGCCCGCGGCCGAATCCGCCGGATCCCAAAGCCCATTTCACATCATGGCCTCGCTTGGCTAAGGCTAAAGCGATATGCTCAGGAACCGTCGTTTCCAGTTCCACCGTTTTATCCTGAATCCATTGCCAACGCGGGGCATCCAATGAAGCTTGCGGATTCAGATGGAAATCGATCATGTTCATGACCATTTGCACATGGCCTTGCGGCTGCATGAATCCACCCATGACTCCGAATGGGCCCACAGCCTGATTATCCTTCGTGATGAATCCTGGAATAATCGTATGGTACGTTTTCTTGCCAGACTCCAGGCGATTATCATGATTCGGATCGAGAGAGAAATTGTGGCCGCGGTTTTGCAGGGCAATCCCTGTACCCGGAACCACCAATCCAGAGCCAAAGCCCATGTAATTGCTTTGGATGAAGGACACCATGTTGCCTTCCCCATCCGCCGCAGCCAAGTACACAGTGCCTCCGCGAGGCGGCTCGCCTGGCTCAGGCTGCAAGGCATCCTGGCTGATTAGGGATCGGCGCTGCTCGGCATACTCCTCGGATAGCAGCTGCTCCACGGTTACGCTCATTTTATCTTGCTGGGTAATATACTTTTTGCCGTCCACATAGGCCAATTTTATCGCTTCAATCTGCTTGTGGAAGGTATCTACCGTATCGCGTTCGCCAAATTCCATACCCTTTAGGATATTCAAAGCCATGAGGGCCACAAGTCCATGCCCGTTAGGCGGGATTTCCCAAACATCATAGCCTCGGTAGTTCACCGAGATCGGCTTGACCCATTCAGGCTGGTAGGCTGCCAAATCTTCTTTTCTCAAGAAGCCGCCGTATTTTTGCGAGAAAGCATCCATTTCATCCGCCAGATAGCCGCGGTAGAAAGCCTCCGCTTTCGTTTCGGCGATAGCTTGGAGGGTCTTGGCATGATCCGTGGATTTCCAAACCTCACCCACCTCAGGGACTCTTCCCTCCGGAGCGAAGGTTTCAAACCAATAGGAGAACTCTTCATCCGTTAAATCCTCCTGAAATCGTTCATAGGCCGCCTTCCAGAAATAAGCCAAGGTTGGGGAAAGCGGATAGCCCTTAGCTGCATATTCAATCGCCGGCGCGAGAACTTCCGTTAAAGGCAACCGTCCAAACCGTTCGGATAAGGCCGCCCAGGCAGCTGGAGCCCCAGGTACCGTCACCGGAATCCAGCCGTATTTAGGAATCTCCTCATAGCCTCTTTCTTTCAAAGCTTCTATTGAAATGCTCTTCGGAGAAAAGCCGCTAGCATTTAAGCCATGAAGCTCCCCCTTCGTCCAAACGAGGGCAAAGGCATCACCGCCGATTCCATTGGAAGTCGGCTCCACCACGGTCAGACAGGCAGCGGCAGCAATCGCTGCATCGATTGCATTTCCGCCCTTCTTCAGAATATCCAGCCCGGCTTGCGCCGCTAACGGCTGGGAGGTTGCTACCATTCCGTTCTTAGCATAGACCGCATTGCGGTGGGAAGCGTAAGGATAGTTCATCGGATCAAATTTCATCGAGGGTTTCTCTCCTTTTCTTTAGAAAATGCTTTTTTCCCTTAACACCCACTTCGGGAGAACGAACCGTGCTGTCATGAGAGGGTCTACGACTTGGCAAATCTCGGTTTGGCCAACCGCACTAAACAGCATGGTCTGTTCATTCAAGGATAAGCTCAGCGCATCACGCGTTAGTTCAACCATGTTCTCTACCGAAAGCTTGACAGCTTCATCTAAGGTCGGAGCAGAAGCAATGGTAGCCAGAGACTCTTCATTTTCCAAGACCGGGTTCGTTATGGTTTTTCCTTTCACAACCTCCAGATGAACCTTGGCCCGGCCGGCTATCTCAATTCCTGACACACTGATCTCCCCGTCGCCCATGGCGGCATGGAAGTCTCCCAGCGCAAACAAGGCTCCTGGCACAAAGACAGGGAAATATAGCGTAGCCCCCTTCGCAATCATTTTATTGTCCATGTTTCCTCCATGGGAGCCCGGCGTTCCGCAGGACACCGGCTCTCCCGCTGGAGCCACGCCAATGACGCCAATCATCGGATTCAAGGGAATCTCGAAATCATTGAAGATCGCCTTGTCCCCTTTGATCGGGATGATCTTCGCTTCGAATCGCTCGATCTTCTCACCCAAGACCCCAAGACCTGGCCCGACAGCCATGACCCCTTGGTCCGCCAGCTGAATATCTTCAATGATCACCTTCAAGACATCGCCTGGCTCCGCTCCTTCCACATAAATCGGACCTGTAGCCGGATTCACCCGGTTCCAATCCAAGGTGTCAAAGGGAGTATCCGCCGTCTGAATTTGGTTTTCAAAGCAGTCGTACGTTGAAATTTCAATAGTCGTGCCGGATGGTACCCGAAGGATCGGGTGATTCTCCTTATCAAAAGCATAGATAATCCGTTCACAGCTCAAGGTTTGACTCATCCTACTTTTTCCTCGCTTTCCTGTGTAGCTGCTGCTTGAACTTGCAATTCTTCAAACAAGTGACAGGACACCTGATGGCCCTGTCCAATGTCCAGCAGTTGGGGATTGGTTTGCTTGCACATCTCCGAGGCGTGGCGGCAACGCGGATGGAACGTGCAGCCGCTTGGCGGATTGGCTGGGCTCGGAAGATCGCCCTGCAGAATAATCCTCTCTCGCTTGGCCTTCGGGTTTGCCATCGGGACAGCCGACAATAGCGCCTGCGTATAAGGATGGCTTGGGTTCGTAAACAGCTGCTTCTTGTCCGCAAGCTCGACGACGCGCCCTAAGTACATGACCGCAATTCGATCGCACAAATGCTTAACCACAGATAAATCATGGGAGATAAAGATCAGCGTCAGATTGAATTCCTTTTTAAGATCCTTCAGCAAATTCAATACTTGCGACTGGATCGATACGTCTAAGGCCGAAACAGGCTCATCGGCAATGATGACCTTCGGCTTGAGAACGAGCGCCCGGGCAATCCCGATTCTCTGGCGCTGCCCGCCGGAGAAATCATGGGGATGGCGGTCCAGATGCTCTTTCCTCAACCCTACGACTTCAATGATCTCCTCTACCATTTTCAAGCGTTCTTTGCCCGAAGAGCCGATCCCGTGCACTTCGAGAGGCTCGGTTAGAATTTGTTTAATCGTTTTGCGCGGATTCAAGGAAGCGTAGGGATCCTGGAATACCATCTGGATATCCTTGCGCATCCGACGCATTTCTTCTTTGGACAATTTCGCCAGGTCCTTGCCGTTAAACCAGACTTCTCCAGCTGTTGGTTCCAGCAAGCGAAGAATGGTTCGGCCTGTGGTGGATTTCCCACAGCCGGATTCGCCGACAATCCCCAGCGTTTCGCCTGGGAGCACTTGAAAGTCCACTCCATCTACCGCCCGCACGTGACCGGTCACTTTATTGAAGAAGCCGGTCTTGATTGGGAAATGCTTCTTTAATCCCTTGATTTCAATAATGGGCTGCTTGTTGCTCATGACGCACCCTCCTCCGTATAAAGCCAGCAGCGGCACTTATGATTGTTTTCGATTTCCTTCAGCGCCGGGGCTTGCTCATGGCAGATCGCCTTGACCTGGCTGCATCGAGCGGCGAATCGGCAGCCCTTCGGCATCTGGTAGGGCAGCGGAACCGAACCGGGAATCGTGTTTAAGTATTCCTTGTCCTCCTCAAACGTGGGGATGGACTCAATCAGCCCTTGCGTGTAAGGATGTTTAGGATTCTCAAACAGGGTCTCCACATCGGTTTCTTCCACGACCTGGCCCGCATACATGACGATGACTCGGTCGCACATTTCCGCAACAACACCCAAATCATGGGTAATCAGCATGATCGAGGTTCCCGTCTTTTCCTTTAAATCTCTCATCAAATCCAGAATTTGCGCCTGGATCGTTACGTCTAAGGCCGTCGTCGGCTCATCGGCAATAATCAATTTAGGGTCGCAAGCCATCGCCATGGCGATCATGACCCGCTGGCGCATCCCTCCGGAAAGCTGGTGCGGATACTCGCCATAAATCTCTTCCGCTCTTGGCATTCCGACCGCCTTAAGCATAGAAATCGCCCGTTCCTTCGCTTCCTGCTTCGTGACGTTCATATGCAGCTTAATCACTTCTTCAATTTGTTTACCCACCGTATGCAAGGGATTCAAAGAAGTCATCGGCTCTTGAAAGATCATGGCGATATCGTTTCCGCGAACCTGCTGCATTGCTTTTTCGGGAAGGCTTAAGATTTCCTTGCCCTCGAATGAAATCGATCCTTCATTGGTTGCATTGGAGGGTAGAAGCCGCATAACAGAGAGGCTGGTTACACTTTTCCCGCATCCGGATTCCCCCACCACCCCAAGGGTTTCTCCGGGTTGAATGGAAAAATCAACTCCGTCCACCACAGAGATCAAACCATGATCGGTCTTGAACTTGGTTTTCAAATTTTTCACTTCCAAGATTGCATTCATGTTCACCGCTCCTTTCTCCTATTTGCGAATTCTCGGATCCAAGGTCTGCTGCAGACCGTCCCCTAGAAGATTAAAGCCGAGTACAACCAGGAAGATGGCCATCCCGGGATAGAAGGTAGCATAAGGCGCCACGTTCATTAAGGTTTGCGCCTGATTCAGCATGCTCCCCCATGACGGGGTCGGCGGCTGTACCCCGAGACCCAGATAAGAAAGGGACGCTTCGGCCAAAATTCCGGCTGCCATCGCGAGCGTCGATTGGATGATAATCGGGTTCAAGGCATTAGGAAGGATATGGCTGAAAATGATGCGCATATCTTTTACCCCAGTTGATTTCGCCGCATGAATATATTCCATGTTGCGAAGCTGCAGCACCTGCCCTCTCGTAATCCGGATAAACGCGGGAGCGAAGCCGATCCCAATGGCAATCATCGCATTGCCAAATCCATTTCCCAGCACGGCCGCAATGGCCAGGGCCAAGATCAGGAAGGGGAACGCCTGCATCGCATCCACCGAACGCATGACCACCCATTCATCCCAAAACCCTCCGAAGTATCCCGACAGCAGTCCGATCGGAACCCCGATGAGGATCGCTATGCCCACCGATAGAAGAGCTGCTTTAATGGAAATCTGAGCCCCATACACGACGCGGGAAAAAATATCGCGGCCCAGATCATCTGTCCCGAATAGATGCTCACCGCCCGGCTCAAGCAAAATTTTGTTGTAATCCTGGGCATTCGGATCGAATGGGGCAATTTGGCTGGCGAAAAGAGCGCAAAGGATAAGCGAGAGAATAATTACCGCACCGATCAATCCTAATCCGGTACGCAAAAATTTCTTGAATGTCTTCATCGTTAGGCCCCCTTCCCCGCTTTGATCCGAGGATCAATGACCGCATACAGCAAATCAACGATGAGATTTACGATAACGACTAAAGAAGCCGAGATCAGGATCGCCCCTTGGACGGTCACATAATCGCGCTTAAAGACCGATTCTACGATTAGTCGCCCGAAGCCCGGAATGGAGAAGATCGTTTCCGTGATAACTAATCCTCCCAGCAGGCCGGCGATCATCAGACCGGACGTGGTGACAACCGGAATCATGGCATTGCGCAATACGTGTCCGAGAATGGTTCGGACTTCATTGAGCCCTTTGGCCTTTGCTGTGCGGACAAAATCCATATTGACCACTTCCAGCAAGGAAGAGCGCAGCATTCTCATCAATACCGCCGATTCGCGTAGACCCGTGGCTAAACAAGGCAAAATCATCGCCATGATGTTCTGGACAGGATCGACGGAGAAGGGAACATAGCCGGATGCCGGAAGCCAGCCTAACTCTACGGAAAAATAAATGATAGCCATCATCGCCAGCCAAAAGCTCGGGATACTCATTCCGCCTAAGGCAACGAATGTACTCGTATAATCCACCATCGTCCCTCGGCGCACGGCCGCTAGAATCCCTGCGGGAAAGGCAATCAAGATTGCCACAATAAATGTTCCAATGGTCAGCTGAATCGTTGCTGGCAAACGCTGGGCAATCAATTCCGTTACAGGAACCCTATCCGTAATGGATAAGCCCAGATCTCCTTGAACTACGTTTCCTACCCAGGAAACATACTGCACGACGATCGGCTTATCTAAGCCAAGCTCCTTGCGAAGAGCTTCATAAGCTTCTGGTGTCGCCTCCTGACCCAAAATGACCCGGGCGGGATCGCCCGGGATCATGTGAATCAACGAGAAGGTCAAGACCGACACCAAGAAAAGAATCGGAATGGTGAGCAATAAACGCCTGACTAAAAACTTCATGCCATACTCCTCCTCGGTGTGTTTCTTTACTTTAAGCGCTTTCTATTGCTTGTCCAGCTTCGCGGTACGGATCAATCCGTCTGGCACATACTCAAACCCGATAATCTTGTTGGATATGCCAAAGCGGGTAAATTCATGGTAAATGTAAACATATTGCGACTCATCATGAGAAATGGCCATCGCCTTATCGTACAATTCCTTGCGCTTCGCCGGGTCTAATTCTACCCGCGCAAGGTTCGCCAGCTCATCGAGTTCTGGGTTGGAAATGCCGGAGTAGTTGTTCGGTTGGCCGGTTACCACGAAGTCATAGAAGCTCTGATCCGGGTCCGGACGGCCAGACCAGCCCAATTGCAAGGCCTGGAATTTATGGCTGGATCCATTTTCCAGCAAGGTTCCGAATTCCACTTTCTCAAGCTCAACATTGATTCCATGAGGCTTCAGCATGCTTTGGACAACCGCTCCAAACTGCTCTTGCACAGGGGATGTTCCGATTTGCAACTTGAAGCTGAATCCGTCAGGTTTGCCGCCCTTGGCCAATAATTCTTTAATCTCTTCCGGAGTTCCCTTTTCCACCTTATCTGAATCTCCATAAGCCAAGTTGCCAGGATAGAACGGCGAATTCGCAGGAGACGCATAACCATCGAATACCACCTTAATGAAGGCATCCCGGTCAATCGCTTTGCTGATCGCTTGTCGAATGTACTTGTTGGTAAAAGGCTCTTGCTTCGTATTCAAGTAAATGCCTTGATACGCCATACCCGCCTCAGCGATTACCGTTAAATTCGGGTCTTTTTCGATCGTTGGAATTTCCTTGGTTGGCACTTCATCTACAAAGTCCAACTGGCCGGATCTTAAATTCTGAACAGCTGCCGTCCCGTTCGAAAATACCTTGTAATTGATTTCGTCAATCTTGACTTCACCATTCCAATAATTCTCATTCTTCTTTAACGTGACATGATCGCCCTTCACGTGCTTCACAAATTGGTAGGCCCCTGTTCCAACCGGGTTATTCAAGTAATCGTCACCATGCTTCTGCACGGCTTCCGGTGACACCATCATGCCGGAACGATCGGTAAGGATCGAGATGAAAGGGGCAAAGGCTTGGCTCAATTTCACTTCTACAGTTGAGGCGTCAAGGACATTAACCTGCTCCACGAATTTCATTTCGTTCTTGCGGCGAGAGGTATCCTCACGGTTGCGCTCGATGTTAAATCTCACCGCTTCCGCATTGAAATCGGTTCCATCATGGAATTTGATACCTTGCTTCAGCTTGAATGTATAAGTTAGCCCATCTTCCGATATGTCGTAGGAATCAACCAATACAGGCACGATATTGCCATCCTTGTCCAAATCAAACAGCTTATCATAAATGCTGTTCTGCACCTGGCGATCAACCAAGGCATTCGACTTGCTCGGGTCCAAGCTAGGCGGATCCGCCTTAAGGCCAATATTCACGACTTTCTTGCCAGCCGGAGCTTGCGCTTCAGCTTTCTGGTCTGCCGTTCCCGCTTGCGAGGCCTGGTTGCTACCGCCTCCGCAAGCCGTGACAGCCAACATACTACCAATCATAAGAGCGGATAATGTTTTGCGAAATTTTTGGCTAAACATACTGTTGTTCTAACCCCCGTTTGATGTTGGTTTTTTATAGATGAATCGAAGCAGTTTCCTGCTTCTCTTACCTAACCCCTAGCGGACAAAATTAAACTTCGATTTCAGAACCTTCAATTCATTAATCACATTCGTCGATCGGATGCCATCGATGCAATTTAATCTCTTCATTAAAAATTCTGATAATTCATCATAATCCTTCGTCAAGATCTCAATGAACAATTGGTACTCTCCTGAGGTCAACACCATATATCGGACCTCATCGATCTTCTTCAGCGCTTCAATGACACCGTTCAGCTTATTGGTTTCCGCCGAAATCAGCACCAAGGTCTGAACTCTTAATCCCACTTTCACCGGATTGACCACCCCAACCAGGCTCAAAATCCCTTCCGTCTGCATCTGCTGAACTCTCATCCTAACCGTACGCTCCGTCACCCCTAATTCAGTGGCTATTTGCGTAAAAGGAGTTCTCGCATTCTCCTGTAGAAACTTAACGATCTTAAAATCAATCTCATCCAAATCGGTGTGCAAAGGTTTCGCTACTGGTTGCACAAATCCCACCCCTTTTCCCTAATTCGTACTTAATCCATAAAATTTTAAACTAGAATGTTATGTTTTTATACTTTAAGTACGATTTGTATCTCTTATCATCATATTAGTGTACTAATATCGATTTTTCAACACATTTTTTACAAAAATTTAATAATTTGAACCTTTTTGAGAAAGGACACAACTAAAAGACCTCTCTGTGGTCACACTCCAGAGAGGCCTACTATTCTTGAGTCTATGCCTTTATACCTTCATCCACTTGCGCTAATTCTCCGGCTGCTTTCACGCGAATTCTCGTGGCATTGCCGGGTAGGTAGGCCAGCGGCACGTCTTCGATGTCAACGATGACGACCTGCTTGGGGTCGGCTCCTGCTTTGACAGCTTCCATGATGGCCATGCTTTTCGCAAGCTCGAGGGTTTGCTCGCGGCCTAGCTCATCTAAGGCAAAGACGCGTTCGATCTGTCCGCTGACCTGGGCAATGGCAGCCCCGATAGCATTGGCAACGCCAAAGTTTTCCGGAAGGATCACTTCCGAGGCGCCTTTCAGCTGATCCGGAAGCAAGATGCTTCCTCCGCCAACCAATATGACCGGAACTGGGTCCGCACTGGTTTTCATTTTATCAATTGTTTCTTCGACCATCTCTACCATTCTGGCGTAGATCTGCTCGAGCAACTCACGGTCCAGATGAGCAACCAGGCTCCGATCCCCCAACTCCGCTTTGCCCAAGGCTACCACTACATCCGTTGTTGTCAAAGTATCCCCGCCGAAGATCAACCCCTTCTCCGGCAAGCGATAGCCAACGCTATCCGGCCCGACGGTAAATGTCCCATCCTCCTGGATACGGACGATGGTTCCGCCCCCCAACCCGATGGATAAAAGATCCGGCATGCGGAAATTAGTTCGCGCTCCTCCAATGTCTACAGCCAAGGAGGATTCCCGCGGGAAGGATTGGATCAAGACACCAACATCCGTCGTGGTCCCGCCGACGTCAATCACTAGTGCATCGGAATAGCCGCTCAAATAGGAAGCCCCGCGAAGACTGTTAGTCGGCCCGCAGGCAATGGTTAAAATAGGGTAGCGCATGGCGTATTCTACGGCCATCAATGTCCCATCATTCTGACCGAAGAACACTTGCGCATCAATCCCTTCCTCACGCAAGGCATTGATAAAGCCTTCCGCCGTTGCCTTGGCCACGTTGACCACAGCCGCGTTCAGGATTGTCGCATTTTCGCGCTCGAGTAACCCGACACTGCCGATCTCGCATGAGAGGGAAATCGGAACAGCCTCGCCAAGCACCTCTTTTAAGATATCCGCCGCACGGGTTTCATGATCCCTAGAAACAGGCGAAAAGACTGAGGTAACAGCGACCGAATTGACATGGCCCTTCACTTCATGGGCAATGCGGTACAGCTCTTCTTCATCCAATTTCGCGATTTCACGGCCGTCAAACTCATGCCCTCCGCGAATAATATAGACATGCTTGCCCAGCACTTCCTTGAGGTCATCCGGAACGCCAATCATCGGCTTGACCGCCAAGGTTGCAGGGGCCCCAATACGAATGATGGCAATATGATTCAATCTTTTTCGCTCCACAATCGCATTCGTGCAATGGGTGGTGCCAAGCATGGCATATTTAATCGATTCGCCCGGGACTCCCGACTTGGCAATCACTTGTTTCATCGCTTGATAGATCCCTGAACTGACGTCTTGGGTCGTAGGGGTCTTGGTTTCCGAGATTACTCGGTACTCCTGATCAAGGATAACAGCATCTGTATGGGTTCCTCCCACGTCTATTCCAATACGGTAAATGCTCATTTTACTCCTACTCCCTTCTTCACTAATTCCTCCACTGGCGTAAACTCGACATCATACCCGAAATAACCCGGCCCGCAGGTTTCAATGCCCTTCGGGGTACGCCATTTCGGATCGCAAGGAATACCGACCACCACGCAGCGCGCTCCATAGCGCAGTCCTTCCGTCGTAATAGGCAAGCCGGTCTCCGCATCAAGAACGGCGATCAAATCAGGCGTGACACATAATAATCGCTCTTCGGTCTGCGCAATCAAATGCTCGTTTTGGAAGCGAAGCTCCAGTGTTTCACCTTTATAAGAAAGCAATCCCTCCAGCCTCGCAGTACCCCTGGCAAATCCGGTCTCCGTCTTGCGATTCACATCGATGACCTTTCCGCGGAAAAGCTCAAATCCTTGGGTTAGCTTCAATACTTCGGCAATCGGGTCCAGCCCGTTTTTCTTCGCCAAGCGAATAGAACGGCCAATCTCTTCTTCCAGCGTTAAGATATGGTGAATGCCGCTGTCCTTAAGGTTCTTGCCCACCATCGGATAAATCGCCATCATCACCGAACCGCCCTTTTGGATGGTCGCATTGCGGGCAATGCGTTCCGCCCAATGGTTATCAATCGTGTTGAGAAGCGTGACATTTCCTTTTTCATCCGCGATGACAAACGGGCTGGCAGAAATGCCATCTAAATAGAAGGTCACCATTTGAAGCTCTGGAAAAGCCCTTCCCATTCCATCGACATCAACGACCGGCAATCCAAGGCGAGCCGCTAAGGCCAAGGGCAGAAGGGAGTTGATGCCACCAGCCTCGATGGGCATCGTAGCGAAGATTTCTTTTCCGAGAAAGTTTTCCAACGACTTAAAAGCTTTGATCGCTTCCTCTCCGTTCGGCGCTTTTTCCACCATGACAGTCGGCGCTCCCATCATGCCGGATGGAACCACTACAGCATCATCCGGCACTTCATCGACCGATAACAGCCGGATCGGACCAAATTCCTCTATCGCTTGCAGAGCCATCAGCTTTCCGATGTAAGGGTCGCCGCCCCCGCCTGTTCCCAACAAAGCTGCACCAATGGCAATATCTTCAATCTCTTGTTTTCCTAATAGACGCATCGTTTCTTCTCTCCTTTTTCATGTCGTTTAAGCAGCTTGACTTGGCTTGGCAGCTCTTGATGCTCCAAGCACCTTGACTAAAATAAATTGCAGGGTAAAAGCCACCAGGAACGCATCGAGTGCCGGGGCGTTGGTTAGCGTGAACAAGCCAAACCCGTTCGGCGCCGGAGTGGTCGAGAAAGCCACCAGGGCGGCCACGATCCAAGTGAAAAGCCCCACCTTGTTGATTTTGTCAACTTTGTCGAGGTTTTCAAATTGATACCATTCCTTGCGCGCGAAGTAATCCGCGGTATAAATCCCTCCGATAGGCGGGATCAGGGCGCTCAGGAAGATCAGGAACGGAATGAAATTATCATAGATCCCTGCTGCCGCTAAGATCGTTCCGACAATCCCGGCAAAGATCGTCAACTTGAACTTAGGAATCTTCTTAAACACCACGGCAAACCCCAATGCGGCGGAATAAAGGTTGTTGTCATTGGTAGTCCATTGGGCAAGGATCAGAACCAACATGGCAAAGGTTCCCCAGCCCAGTCCCAACATAATGGATACGATATCCGTTTGGTTTGTGGCTTTGGACAGGATGGCCCCGAGAATCAACACAATGCTAAAACCAACCAGGAAACCGACAAAGGAAGCAATCACCGCGTCCTTCGGGGTTTTCGCATAACGGGCGATATCCGGACCGATGACCGCACCGACAACAAACGAGCCAGCCACGATGGAAACGGCCAATCCTAAAGGAAGAATGTCACCCGTCGGGGCAGCGGAAACAATGTCACTCCAGGATTTTTCCTCCAGTACCTTCCCTAGAGAGGCCAGAAGCAGGATGGACATCAGCGGAACCGCTAAGGTACTCAATTTTTCAATCGCCTTGTAGCCAATGACAGCCGTCGACGTCATGAGCAAGCCACCGATCACCGCCAAGACTGTGACGCTGATCTCTATCCCAAACAAATCCTTGAAAATATGCTGTGCGCTGGCTCCAAACAATTGTGTCTGAACGCCGAACCAGCCGAAGAGGGCAATCGCTACAATGATGGAAACGGCATAAGCACCAAATTCACCAAGCGCAAAGCGTGACACATGGCCAGTGGACAGCCCGGTTTTTGCTCCTACGAGCGAGCATAGGGCGCTGATGACAGCTAAAACCAACGAACCAACGACAGCCGCTATACAGGCCTGACCGAAGGTCATGCCTCCGCCAAGCGTTCCGCCTAATACGACGGAAGCCAGACAAATCCCGATCCCTAGCCATACGGCACCAAGGGGCAGCCAGCCCTTACGCAGTTCCATCGGCACGGGTTGGTGCTCAAAATCGTTTTGTTGGCTCCTCTCTAAATCT
>JBEQAI010000014.1:0-20123 GCA_041640415.1 Ammoniphilus sp.
AGGAGCCAATCCGATGCATGGCCGAGACCAGAAGGGTGCGCTTGCTTCCTTTACCTCTTTGGCGAAGCTTCCTTATGAAGATAGCTTAGACGGCATTTCTTACACCTTCTCGATTATCCCGAAGGCTTTAGGGAGAAGCGAGGAAGAACGGGTTCGAAACTTAACAGCTCTTCTGGATGGGTATGCTGTTCAGGGAGGACATCATGTTAATGTCAACGTCTTTAACCGCGAGCAATTGATCGAGGCGATGGAGCATCCAGAGATGTATCCGCAATTGACGATTCGTGTCTCTGGCTACGCTGTGAAATTCATTAAACTCACAAGAGAACAGCAGCTAGATGTCATTCGTCGTACTTTCCATGAAAGAATGTGAGGCAAATGAAGGGCAGAGTTCATTCCATTGAGACCATGGGCATGCTAGACGGACCGGGAATTCGATATATTGCCTTCTTGCAGGGCTGCGTGCTTCGCTGTCAGTTTTGTCATAATCCCGATACTTGGAACATTCAAGGAGGAGAGCTTATGGATAGTGATACGCTTCTAGAAGATATCAAAAGCTATCTTCCATACTACCAAGCATCGGGCGGAGGGGTAACGGTTAGTGGAGGAGAGCCTCTGGTGCAGGCTTCGTTTGTACTCGACTTGTTTAAGAAGTGCAAAGAGGCTGGCATCCACACCACTTTAGATACGACCGGTATCATCTGGAGTCCTGATGTGGAGCAGCTCTTAGACTATACGGACCTTGTCTTGCTTGATCTCAAGGAGATGGATCCGGACAAACATAGTATGCTTACCGGCTGTTCCAATACAAATGTGCTTCGGTTTGCAAGAGAGTTAGAAAAACGTCAGGTGAAGGTGTGGATCCGCCATGTGATTGTGCCGGGCCTGACCGACGAGCCTGCAGGGCTTGGGCAAATTGGGCAGTTTATTCAGGGCATGGCCAATGTAGAAAAGGTTGAACTGCTGCCCTTTCATAAAATGGGTGAATATAAGTGGGAGCGTCTTGGACACAGCTATAAATTAGGTCATGTAAGTCCCCCAACCGAAGAGGAAATGCGAGCGGCTTATGCTTGTATTGAACCTTATTGGCCGCAATAAAATCATACAGGGCTGTCTCGTGTTTGCCGAGACAGCCCTTAAATTTGCCCTAAAAACTTTTTTATCCGGTACAAATGCGATATCATGGATAAAGATGGATAACAAAAGGTGATGATAAGAATGAAGCGAGCACGGTTAATCTATAATCCCTCATCAGGTAGGGAAGAAATAAAAGACAAATTGCCGGAGATTCTTGACTTTTTCGAAGCGGCAGGATATGAAACCTCCTGCCATGCAACCAAAAAAGCCGGAGATGCTTCCATAGCCGCTGAGTATGCGGCAGACCGTAGGTTTGACCTCATTATTGCCGCTGGAGGCGATGGCACCTTGTATGAGGTTGTCAATGGGTTAGCGGAAAAAGAATACCGCCCTCCACTCGGTATTATTCCAGCCGGAACGACGAATGACTTCGCACGGGCGATTGGACTCCCCGTGAAAAATATTCTCAAAGCATGCGAAATGATTATAAAGGGAACCCCCACCCCGATCGACATTGGGAAGATCAATGATCGCTACTTTATCAACATCGCTGGCGGGGGGGCTTTAACGGATCTAACCTATGAAGTGCCCAGCAAACTAAAAACCATCATGGGGCAGCTGGCTTACTATGTAAAAGGCATCGAAAAGCTTCCCTTTATTCGCCCCAGCCGTGTCCGTATCGAAACGGACAGCCGAATCATCGATGAGGAGATCATGCTGTTCCTTATTGCCAACAGCAATTCCGTTGGCGGAATGGAAAAGCTAGCTCCTTATGCGAGCTTATCGGACGGAAAGTTTGATTGCTTAATTCTCAGAAAAACGACCCTGCCAGAGTTTTTGCGAATTGCTACGCATGTAATAAAAGGGGATCATATTAAAGATCCAGATGTTTTGTATTTTCAAACGAGTCGGTTGAAGGCAACGGCCAGTACGAAGGTTCTCTTGAACTTGGATGGAGAGCTCGGTGGAGAGCTGCCAATGGAATTTACAGCTTTGCATAACCATATACAAGTGATCATGCCAGAGAATAGGTGAAAGAATGACGAAACAGCTTGAACTGCCTGTACAGAAAAACGAAGAAGTCGAGTTAGACATTACAGGTCTAACGCACGAGGGAGATGGCGTAGGGAAAGTAGAGGGCTTTACCCTTTTTGTTCCGCAGGCCCTTCCGGGTGAGCGAATTAAAGCCAAGGTGTTGAAGGTTAAGAAAAACTATGGATATGCCAAAATGATAGAGATGGTGGAGTCCAGTCCACACCGTCTTGAGCCGCCTTGCCTAGTGTATCATCAGTGTGGAGGCTGTTCCTTGCAGCATGTCTCTTATGATGAGCAGTTGCGGCAAAAAACGGTCATCGTCCAAGATAATCTAAAACGACTTGGGAATATTGAACACGCCATCGTTCATCCCACCCTTGGCATGGAGGAACCCTGGAGATATCGCAACAAAGCCCAGGTCCCCATTGGAGAGGAGGAGGGCGGTCTGATTGGTGGCTTCTATGCCCAACGCTCTCATCGAATTATCAACATGGAAGCCTGTCTAATCCAGCACGAAAAAAATGATGAAGTGATTGAACTGGTCAAGAGTGCGGCGTCTGAGTTGGGGATCTCTGCGTACAATGAACAAACGAGAAAAGGGTTGCTTCGCCATGTCGTCGTCAAAGTCGGATTCAAGACTGGCGAAGTCATGGTGGTTCTTGTCATAAATGGAGATAACTTGCCAAACCAAGAAGAGTTAGTTAATCAACTAACTAAAAAAATCGAGGGGTTAAAGAGTTTAGCTATTAATGTAAATAAAAAACAAACCAATGTAATATTTGGGGATCAAACTCACATTATATGGGGAGAGCCTTACATCTATGACTATATCGGAAGCATTAAATTTGCAATATCCCCTCGTTCTTTTTACCAGGTTAACCCAGTTCAAACCGAGATTCTATATGGTAAAGCACTGGAATATGCCAAGTTGACAGGAAATGAAACGGTGATTGATGCCTACTGTGGCATCGGGACGATTTCATTATTTTTAGCCCAAAAAGCCAGGCACGTCTATGGGGTTGAGATCGTACCCGAGGCGATTGCGGACGCCAAGCGAAATGCTCGCCTCAATGCTATGGAGAATGTAGACTTTGCGGTAGGGGAAGCAGAACGAATTATCCCTTGGTGGTATGCGCAAGGGATTAAGGCCGATGTCGTTGTGGTTGATCCGCCGCGCAAAGGCTGCGATGAAACGCTGCTGGATACCTTGATTCAAATGAAGCCACAACGGATTGTCTACGTTTCCTGCAATCCCAGCACGCTCGCGAGAGATCTTCAGATTCTAGAAGCAGGCGGGTACCTCACGAAGGAGGTTCAGCCTGTCGATATGTTTCCGCATACCTTCCATGTGGAGAGTGTCGCGTGGCTAGAACTGAAGGAGTAGGGAAGCAAGCCGGGTTACAGAAAAGTGGATATTTGGCCATCCTTCAGTTCTTATGTTGAAGGATGGTTTTTTAATGGAAGTAAAAAATAACCCTCATTTCTGAAGGTTCATTGAGAAGGAATTGGCCTATGAGGCTACTTTAGTTTATGTCAACAAGATTCGATATGATACTACAAGGGTTCATTATCTGTGCAGTAATTGTAATTATTACTGAAATAGGAGCAAAATAGTCGGTTTCGTGATCAAAGTGGACTGGTTATTTGGAATGGTACCAGGTATGTGAGGTGAGCATCCTACCGAAACGAAGTTATTTCACCTAGTTAATGGGACCATGCATTGCAAAAAACTAGCAAAACCCACAAAAACAACCTTCAAAATAGCCAACGGCTCCTGGCCATTTTGGGGCATTCTATGGATAACAAATCTTTTTGGGGGTATTCGCTATGTCCAAAGATATCCTAACCGACTTTATGGAGGAACTGACCACGCTGTGCGATAAGTACCATCTCTGGGTGGAAGGGGAAAATATCCGGGTAGAGGATGACCATGGAAACCTAGTAGGGTCATTTATGACCTACAATGATAAAAATGAAGCATATACAGCCAAGTTAGTAGGGGAGCCCCATGAATAAAAAATAACCGGAGTTCTATCCGGTTATTTCTTCACCATCATCAGCTTAAGCTTAAACCTTCTCCTCAGCCAAGAGAGGATAGGCCCCTTCCTCATCATGCGTTTCTCGTCCCGTGCATGGAGGATTAAAGACACAAACCATCCGCATATCGGTTTTAGCGCGCAGCGTATGCTTTTCATGTCCATCCAACGCATACATGGTGCCTGCTTGAATAGGGTAGGTCTTGCCATTGGTCAAATCCTCAATTTCCCCTTCCCCTTCGATACAATACACGGCTTCTTGGTGGTTCTTATACCAGAAGGTAGAAACCGTGCCTGCTCGGATGATGGTATCGTGCAAAGAGAAGCCCATTCCATCCTTTTTCAATAAAAAGCGTCTGCTTTCCCAATTTCGATCATCAACATGGTTTATTGAACCCTTGATAGAATCTAGAGATCTTACAATCATCTCGTATCCCTCCTATTTCGCGTTTGATAGACAAGCAATGATGCTTTCTTCAATGATTCCTAGTCCTTTGACAAGAGCAGATTCATCGATAGTAAGAGGTGGCATAACCTTGAACACCTCGCTTTTGGGTCCGGACGTTTCCATAATAAGGCCCCGTTCAAATGCTTCCTTGCAAATCTCCTCGGCTAATCCATCGACTCCGCAAGCTATTCCTCGCATTAATCCGCGTCCCCTTAATTCTCCTTGGAGCTGAGGGTAGTTTTCAACGAGATGGCTCAGGAACTCCTCGACTAGCAGCCCTTTTCTGATCGTTTCCTTTGTCAGTTCGTCTGTTTCCCAATAGGATAGTGCCTCGGTTGCCGTAATGAAAGCAAGGTTATGGCCGCGGAAGGTGCCGTTGTGTTCACCAGGGGACCAAATATCGTATTCAGGCTTAATCAGGGTTAGGGCCATAGGAACCCCATATCCCCCAATGGATTTGGACAGGCAGACGATATCCGGCTTGATCCCAGCAGGTTCAAAGCTGAAGAAGGGACCTGTTCGGCCGCAGCCGACTTGAACATCATCCACAATTAAGAGGATATCCCACTTTCGGCAGATGCCCTCCACTCGCTGCAACCATTCATAGCTAGCGGCATTTAGTCCTCCTTCCCCTTGCAAAGTCTCTAGGATAATCGCTGCAGGAAGGGAAACTCCACTTCCGTTATCCTCGAGAAAACGTTCTAAATAGTCCAGCGTATCAATTTCTTCCCCCAGATAGTTGTAAAAGGGCATGGAGACGCTATTATGCAAAGGAATACCGGCACCATCACGCTTAAATGCATTTCCTGTGATGGACAGGGAACCCAGAGTCATCCCGTGAAAGGCGTTGGTAAAGCTCATGATTTGATCCCGACCCGTGACTTTACGGGCTAGTTTTAAGGCGCTTTCGACGGTATTGGTTCCTGTGGGACCAGGAAACATAACTTTGTAGTCTAACTGTCTAGGCTCTAGTATGATCTGCTTGAATTTTTTTAGGAAGTTTCCTTTTGCTTGAGTAGCCATATCAAGGCTATGGGTAATGCCGTCGCCAGCGATATAGGATATTAGCTTTTCTTTCATTCGAGAGGGATTGTGCCCATAATTTAGCGCACCTGCGCCAGCGAAGAAATCAATGTATTCTTTTCCCTCGGAATCCCAAAGGGTATGGCCTTTCGCTTTAACAAACGTGGTAGGGAAGCTTCGAATATAGCTCCTAACTTCCGATTCCAGATCGGCAAAAACTTGAAGTTCAGTATCCATTTTATTCATTACTTGCATGGTTTCACGTTCCTTTCAATGAAATAGGATTGATTGGACCAATTCGAAACGTTAGTTCGGCTTCATGTCCGGGTTCCGGAAACATGTCTTCAGTAAAGCATTCTGTAACGCTGCAAGAGCAGTCCATTCGCTGCGCAAGACCTTTAAACAGCGATTGGGAGGGCAGGTTGGAAGGGGAAACCGTCGCTTCAAGATAGTGAATTTTTTCACATGATCTCCTGGTGAGGAGCTCATGTAGCAGGCTTTTCCCTAATCCCTTCCCTCGTTGTGTTTCATGGACGGCCACTTGCCATACAAAAATGACGTCTGGTGCTTGGGGAGCACGGAAAGCGGACACAAAGCCGACAATTTGCTCATTTTTTTCTGCCACCACGCAGGTGTCAGGAAAATGCTCGCAAAGCATCAAGTAACAATAGGCGGAATTTAAATCAAGGGTTTGTGTACTCTTAATGAGTTCCCAGATCGCTGCGCCATCTTCTTTTGTTGGCTGGCGGAAGCGATAGGATGAAGGCATATTAATATTGAATGGGACTCCCTCCTTTTTCCATCTTAGCTACGTGTTTAATCATAACGCGTTTTACAAAAGATCGTCAAAGCGGATATCCTGGAGTCAGGTCGGTTAATTCGGTATTAAGTAGGGTAGGGCAAATTCAGACCCGAGATCCTTTTTAAATCCTCCCATATCCTCCCAGATACTCAAGCATTCTCAACATTTTTAAAAATACTATTGAAAAATCACACAATTCTATATATAATTAATCAAAATAAATCACACTTGATTACTCGGATTAAAGGAAAGGGGAGACTGTTGGATGAGTGCGTTGAACGGACGTGTTATTTTGATTACAGGAGCCGGTACCGGATTAGGAAAGGAATTAGCTCTTCAGCTAGCAGAAAAAGGAGCGAAGCTAATCCTTTGCGGCAGAAGAAAATCCAAGCTGAATGAGCTTCAAGAAGAGCTCGAGGCATACAGTGGAAATATATTGGCACTGCCAGCCGATGTTTCCCAAGAGCAAGAGGTAAAAAATCTAGTCCGTGAATCCATTAGCCGTTTCGGACGGATTGATGTACTGATAAACAATGCTGCCGTATTTGCCAATACTTCGGTTGCGGACTCAAGCTTAGAAGAATGGAATTATCAAATCAGCATTAACTTAACCGGAACCTTCCTGATGAGTCGGGAGGTCATCCCGCAAATGAGAAAACAAAAATCAGGGCAAATCATCAATTTCACATCGGGCTTGGCTAAGACCGGTGCAGACGGCTTTGGAGCCTACAGTGCAAGTAAGGCTGCGATTGAAACGTTAACGTTTTCCATTGAAGAAGAAGAGCAACGAAATGGGATTTCCGCTCTCGTCATTAATCCAGGCATCATGAAGACGAACATGCAATCCACTGGGGTGGATCCTGCAATCGTGGCAGGGCAGCTTGTTTCGTTTCTTGAGAAGCCGGCTCAATCCGCAAGTAAGGTATTGCAGCTAGATGACATCAAAGTCGAATATCAAATCTAACGAAGAAAAGGCCGTTCCATAAAGGAACGGCCTATTGCTTTCACTGAGCTCGTACCACGATACTGCCAAAAAACTGGCCATTAATATACGCAGTTAGCCGCCATAATCCTTCCGTAGGCAGGGAAAGAAGGGTCACCGCGTGATTATCCGCACCGTTCAACGGCTTCACAGGCACCATAAATTCACGCTCAATTAAGGTGATTCGATTCCCGGAATCCTGATGGACGGCGGTTAGCGTGAGTTTGCCGGCTAGTTCCGGAGTGGCACCCCAAAAATGCCATACATAATCTCGATGCTGTCCGACTTCAAAGGGGGTATCAAGGATAGCAAGATGACCTTCCTCCCCTCTCATGATTTTTCCGCCTGATTCAAACGTGGGGCTTTCCTTCCACTCCCCGTGCTCTACTTTTCCTGGACCGCAGCCTGTCAGAAAAAGAAGCAGTGTGATGATCGGTAACCATTTCATGTAGCTAATCCCCTCTTGGTTTGTCAAATGAGTCTGCTATGGTTTTTGCAAAGTGCCCCATGGTTCCCTCGACATAGGATCGCATGACCTCAGGTGCGATGGAGGCGATGGCGCGAGCTTCGTATTCTTTTGGATAACCTAGGGATTGAAGTTCTTTTTCCAGCTCTTTAGCCGCTTTTATGGCATGATAAGTGGCTAGTTTATTGAGTTTTTCCACGACGGATTCGTCGTCGAGGGTTACTTTGCCTATCTGTTCGAAAAGCTGGATTGTTTGCTGTGCTTTTTCTCCCTGAGCGGTTTGAGTATCGGCTACGAATAATGCATTTCCATGTAAACGAAGATCTTCAGAGTGGCCCATAAACTTTAAGCCCAACCATTCTAGATCGGGAAACTCGACTCGTAAGGTTTGTGTCGGTATCACGGTGGCTAAATTAACAAGCAGCGTATGGTTAAGAGAGATGCCTTCATTTTTCAGTGCGTGAATAAAAGGAATAATTCCGTGAGCGGGCAGGGCTAATAGAAGAACAGAAACAGAAGAAAGCTCGTTCTTGCTTAAGGCTTCTGAATAGGGGAAATCTCGTTTAAAGACCTCGGCTTTCTGTGGATTCGGATGGAAAAAGGACAGAGTAATTCCTGTATTTTGCAGTTGATGAGTGATCGCTCGACCTATTTTTCCAATGCCTACAATTCCCCAACGTATATGGTTCATGCTGTTTCTCCTCCTCATTTCTAAGATCTCCCCCTATCATAGCAAAAAGGAGGTTTAATTGAAAAAGCTATCCCCAAAGGATAGCTAAAACGGCTTCCATTTCAATTTGCTCGAAGCGGTGTACCGCGCTTCTACGTCTTCCCAGTTGACGACATTCCACCAAGCTTCAATGTAGTCCTTGCGTTTGTTCTGGTATTTCAGATAGTAAGCGTGTTCCCAGACATCGAGTACGAGAAGGGGAATCACGTCTTGTTGGGAGAGATTCTGATGCTTTTCTGCTTGTAGAATTTCCAAACGATGCGAGCGAGGGGACCAGACTAAAAGGGCCCAGCCTACCCCTTCTACTTTTTCTGCAGCCGAGGAAAAATGCTGCTTAAATTGCCGAAAAGAGCCGAAGTCCCGCTCGATTTGCTTGAGTAACTCTCCTTTCGGACTTCCTTCACCTTTTGGCTTCATGTTATGCCAGAAGATGGTGTGAAGGTAGTGGCCGGCACCGTGGAAAGCAGCCTCCCGCTCCCAATGCTTAATTAGTGAGAAGTCTCCCGTCTGTCTAGCCTTCTGCATTTCTTTCTCCGCCTTGTTCAAACCGTCTACATAACTTTGATGATGCACCGTATGATGAAGCCGCATGGTTTTTTCATCAATATGCGGTTCCAGCGCATTATACGGATAAGGCAGAGGGGGCAAGGAATGCCCGCCAATGGGGACAGGGCCGGTAGAACGCTCGACTGGCGCTGGTTCCTCTTGCCTTTGACTTGCTAATTGAACCTCATTTAAGTTAAATTGATCACGGGCAAAAAGAACAAATTGTTGGCGTAAGTATTGGGCATGTTTGTATAATTGTTTGAAGGTAAGGGGGGTTTGGTCATTTTCAAACTCTTGAAGCAGCTGGGAAAAGCGGTTCTGCCATTTGGTAAGAGCTAACGATTGCTCGGTAGAAAGGGAAGAGTCCGCTTGTAGCATGGCAATAATTTTTTTATGTTCTTGAATCCAGCTCATCATTTGCTCGGTCCATTTATTCCACTCTGATACCTGAGGGGCTTCACTCATAATAGGTCATATCCTCCTTCATGGGCTTTACTATTAGCCTATGGAAATTGCAGGAGAATGGGAACTTGTCGAATAGTAATATCTAGGGACATTTTTTGTCCGCTAGTTGAAAAATAAGTCCCACTATTGTATAATAACAATATGAAAGTTATCTCCATCCCCTTTTAACTAGCAGTACCAAATCTTAGGCATGTAGCTCTCGGTTGCATGCCCTTTTTTTTATGCAGATGGAGAGTGTATACTAGATGTTGGAAAAACTAACGAACCATTTTGAACTAGGGGTGACCAGAGTGAGTCTTCATTTTGATTATTCGAATGCCTTATCTTTCATGCGCAAAGAAGAAGTAGATATACTGGCTGATTATGTTAGAGGGGCTCACACCATGCTCCATGAAAAAACAGGGGCAGGTCATGATTACGTAGGCTGGGTGGATCTACCTATTGCTTATGACCAAGAAGAATTCAGTCGGATTAAAGCGGCAGCAGAACGAATTCAATCGGATTCGCAAGCGTTGGTCGTGATTGGGATCGGAGGCTCTTACCTTGGGGCAAGAGCAGCGATTGAGATGCTGTCCCATACTTTTTACAATCAAGTAACAACGACAACTCCTCAAATTTACTTTGTGGGACAAAATATCAGCTCTACCTATATAGCTCATTTGTTTGAGGTGCTCGAAGGAAAAGACATCTCCGTTAACGTCATCTCGAAGTCAGGAACAACCACGGAACCGGCTATCGCGTTTCGCATGTTCCGGGATTACCTGGAAAAAAAGTATGGCAAAGAAGGGGCTAAACAGCGGATTTATGCGACCACCGATCGGGAAAAGGGGGCGCTAAAGAAGCTTGCTGATGAAGAAGGCTATGAAACCTTTGTCATTCCAGATGATGTAGGGGGAAGATATTCGGTATTGACCGCGGTTGGTTTGCTGCCGATTGCCGTGAGTGGAGCCGATATTGATCAGATCATGCAAGGGGCGGCCGATGCTTATCATACATACAATAATCCTGATCTAAGCACGAATGAGTGCTATCAATACGCAGCAGCCCGCAATGCGCTCTACCGTAAAGGGAAAACGACAGAGATCCTGGTCAATTACGAGCCGGCTCTTCATTTTGTTGCGGAATGGTGGAAGCAATTGTTTGGTGAAAGTGAAGGGAAGGACCAAAAGGGGATTTTTCCAGCGGCCGTGGATTTCTCTACCGATCTTCATTCCATGGGACAGTATGTACAGGACGGACTTCGCAATATCTTTGAAACGGTCATTCATGTGGAACAGCCTAAGGTGCAGCTCACCATCCAAGAAGACCCGCAAAATATTGATGGGTTAAACTTCTTAGCCGGAAAAACCGTGGATGAGGTCAATAAAAAAGCTTTTGAAGGTACGCTGCTGGCTCATATCGATGGCGGTGTCCCTAACTTCGTAGTATCCATCGACCAGCTTAATGCGTATACTTTCGGACAGATGGTGTATTTTTTTGAGAAAGCTTGCGGCATCAGCGGTTACCTGCTTGGAGTGAATCCGTTTGATCAGCCCGGGGTAGAGGCATATAAGAAAAATATGTTTGCCTTATTAGGAAAACCAGGATTTGAAAAGGAAAAAGAAGAGCTAGAAAAACGACTTAAATCAAGATAAAACCTAAAGAGGCTGCCAGTGTTCTGACTGGCAGCCTCTTCTATATTAAATCGGAGGAAGCATCCCTAAATAACAGGAAATTTGCTGGGCGATATTCGGATAGTTCGCACACGACCTTCTAGGTGCGGGTGCTGGGTAGGGAGGATAGGGGTAGGGATAGGGTGGATAGTAGGGTGGATGTGGAGTAGGTGGATAGGGCGGTGCTGGCGTGGGTTGAGTAGGGGGGATTGGTCCAAAATAGGGTCCTATCCCTATAAGGTCTGAATAATGGAATTGCATAAACCGGGGTTGTGCTGCGCCGGGAAGGTAAACCCATAAATCAACCATGCCGTTAGCTTGGTTGAATTGGATGACGTAAGCGATAACTTGCCCATAGGTAGGAATTGATGTCCTAATCCATCTTCCAATGTACGGCGTAATCGCGCTAGGGGCTACAAACTGTACTGAGGCTTGTTGTCTATTATTCATCAGTCAAACTCCTCCTTTTTCTTTTATTTTATCCGCCAATAACTAGGATGGCGCTAGGTAAATACCCAATTTGCAAGAGGAGATTGCATGAAGTGTTTTCTATAAGGGAATATTTTACATATGAAATATACCTCTGGAGGGCTTTATGAAGGCTGTTACGTATCAAGGGATAAAGGACGTAAAAGTGAAAGAAGTACCAGACGCTACGCTCCAAAAAAGGGATGATATTCTTGTCCGGATTACAAGTACGGCCATTTGCGGTTCCGATCTGCATTTAGTTCATGGCATGATACAAAATCTGCAAGAAGACTATATTATCGGACACGAGCCAATGGGCATTGTAGAAGAAGTAGGGCCTGAAGTAACTAAAGTTAAAAAAGGGGATCGGGTCGTTGTTCCTTTTACCATTGCTTGCGGTCAGTGCTTCTACTGTCAGAACCACTTGGAGAGCCAGTGTGATAATTCCAATGACAACGGGGAGGTAGGTGCCTTCTTCGGGTACACAGGGACGTTCGGCGGATATCCGGGAGGTCAAGCGGAGCTTCTTCGGGTTCCTTTTGCCAACTTTACTCCTTTTGTCGTTCCTGAGGATTGTGAGATGGAAGATGAAAAGCTCTTGTTTCTATCCGACGTCATTCCTACGGCCTACTGGGGAGTGGATAACGCCGGCGTAAAGCCTGGGGACACGGTCATCGTTCTGGGCTGCGGTCCTGTCGGCTTAATGACACAGAAGTTTGCTTGGATGAAGGGCGCCAAGCGTGTGATTGCTGTGGATTATATCCAATACCGGTTAGAGCATGCGAAACGGACAAATAAGGTGGAGATTTTTGACTTCACGAAGGAGCACAACGCCGGGAATGCCTTGAAGGAAATGACGGGTGGCGGGGCGGATGTAGTCATTGATTGTGTGGGAATGGACGGTAAAATGACCATGATGGAAGTCGTGGAGACGGCCTTAAAGCTTCAGGGCGGATCTATGGGTGCCATTCTGATCGCTAGCCAAGCCGTGAGAAAAGGTGGAACTATTCAACTAGTTGGGGTGTATGGCTTACGCTATAATGCGTTCCCGTTGGGCGATTTGTTTGCACGAAACATTACGCTGAAGATGGGCCAGGCGCCTGTAATCCATTATCTGCCGCATCTGTATGATATGATTAAGCGCGGAGATTTTGATCCAACGGATATTATTACCCATAAGCTTCCTCTATCCGAAGCGGAGCATGGCTACGGGATATTCGATCAAAAGTTAGATGATTGTATTAAAGTCATTTTAAAACCGTAAGGGATAAAGAGCAGCTTTCGATCGCATTGCACTATGATAGAAAAATAGGGGTCACCAAGAAGTTATGCTTTGGGGAGACCCTTATTTTAGTAAAACGCAGATAGATCTATTCAAGAGACTCCGTATGGCCAAAAATGGGCGCAGTCCCATGTGGAGCGGCAGCCCACCGTACAGCGTTCGCTATAACTCGCAAAATCTTTTCATGATAATAGGTTGGATGTGTTTGATGTCCCGGCTGAAAGTAAAAAATTTTTCCTAGGCGCCGATGATAAGCGCATCCGCCGCGGAATACTTCCCCGCCTTTGAACCAGCTGATAAAAATAAGCTGGTCGGGAGCAGGGATGTCAAAAAACTCTCCGTAGGTTTCTTCTTGCTCCAGCTCAATGAATTCGCCGATGCCTTCGGCTATGGGGTGAGCGGGATCTACAACCCATAATCTTGTTTTATCCCCGGCTTCTCTCCATTTCAAGTCACAAGTTGTGCCCATCAGTTTCTTGAATATTTTCGAGAAGTGACCTGAATGCAACACGATTAAACCCATTCCATTAAGTACCCTTTGATAGATTTTTTCAACGATATCATCCCTTACTTTCTCATGGGCTACATGCCCCCACCAGATGAGTACATCCGTTTGTTTCAGTATCTCATCCGTCAAGCCATGCTCGGATTGTTCCAGCGTCGCTGTTCGGATTTGGAAGCCATATGGCTGAAGGCCTTCCAAAAGAGCTCCGTGTATCCCCTTCGGATAAATGCTGGCGACCTTCGGGTTCGTCCGTTCGTGGATGTACTCATTCCAAATGGTCAATTTTATCGTTTTCAGGATATAGCTTGAGCTGCCGATGGAAACCTTTATCATGGTCATTCTCACCTTCTTTTAATTTGATAGTTAGTCATATGAACTAATCAAGCCCAGTAGATCTGCCCTATGGTTCACTTCAACTGCTGGACGATATAATCTGCTGTGCGAATCGCCAAGGCTGCAGTCGTCAATGTAGGGTTGGCCGCGCCAGTATTAGGAAGAACGCTGTTATCGGCAACATAGAGACCGGTTATGCCGTGGACTTGACCATAGCGATTCGTAGTTGAGGTAGCCGGATCATCGCCCATACGGCACGTTCCCATGGTGTGAAAGTCGCTCCCGGGTGGACTTAGGCAGATTTCAGGTTCCTTGCTTGCCCCTAAGACAGTAGCTGCTTTTCTTAAACGATCAGCCAATCGGGCAATGACAGACTTATCTTTTTCGCTGAAGGAAAAATCAACTTGGAATCGGGGCACTCCGTACGGATCTCTGCTGTCAGGAACGAGGAAAAGCTGATTTTCATAGCGGGACTCTACTCTGCCAAAAGAGTATGTTTCGACAGCGTACTCTGCCATTTGATCCACGGTTTGATATCGCTCAGAAATTTCAACCTGGATGTGATACGGACAGCTTTCGGTTTGCGGGATCAGAAGATCAGCTTTCTGCAAACTAGTTGCAGCCTCGATAAGGGGAAGACTCACTGGGAAACTGGATCTCAAAAAAGAATGAATGGTCAAGTAATGGCCGATGGCTTTTCCCTTGATCCCAGAGGCCAGGAGGAGGCGAGGGGTTTCATAAGCGTTTGCCGAAACGACTATGTTTTTGGCTTTGAGCAGATAGGCTTTCTTTTCAGGTGTCATTACTTGAAGCCCGGTAACTTTTCCTTGGTCGGTAAGTATTTGTACAGCCCTGGCATTGATCGCCAAATCGAAGGGACGCTGCAGCAGCGCGGAGGCTAAAAACGAAAGGGAACTGAAATTTACCACTGGACCGTACTTGGCCGGTTCCAGATTCATGGCTCTCGGAATGGCTGATGAATCAGGAAACCCGTTCTCCCATAGACGAGAAAGAAAGCGTTGGGAAAGGGGATGCTGTGACCTTGAGACCATCATGATTTGTTCGGCGATATGATAATACAGCTCCCATTCTTTTTTTTCTAAAGGAAAGTGGATCCATTCAGAAGCGTGCATGCGAGGACTAGCTAGGCCCCAGAACAAAGTGAAGCCTCCGAGGGCAATGGCGTCTCTCGCACCGGGCAAGTCTGGCAGAAAGTTGCCGATGGGCCTCGAGATGTTAGGATTCAAAAAGTAGTCCCAGAATCTTCCTAATAAAGTAGGGAGGTTGCCTGCATGGGTTTGCAGTAAAATTGGCCCTGCCTCTACAACCCCAATCTTTTTGCCGGTGTCCCTCAGCTGTTCACAAAGCCTCCAGATGGCTGCTCCGCCTCCCGCTCCTGTACCGACGACGAGGACATCGTAATCGGTGTGAACCATCTGGTCCAAAGAAGTGAGCGGTATAAATTGATCCAGTAATTTTTCTGGCACCAGTGGTGGACAAGGGGGGATATCGGCAAGATATGCGATGGGTACGGACGGTGAGGGGAGCTTAATTTTTTTTCCGCCGATATTAAGATCAGGACCGGAAATGTGAGGATTGAGGCTGATCAGCTGTTCTAGTTCCAAATGATATTTTTTTGCCATGGTACGGAGTGAAATTCCCTCAGATGCCGTAATAATTCTCATTCTTTTCACATCCCTTTCCATCAGCTCCTTAGGTAATGAATATTATAAACGTTCATATTTATGATGCTTATTCTTTATTTTTCGTTGTACCGATGACTGTTGCTCATATACAGGTTTGCCTAATTATCCTTTTGAACAAAATGTTGATGAAGGAGAGTGCAGATCTATGGTCACGTTTTGCTTTTTCTTGATATTTACCCTATTGTTAGTGATCACGACAATCTTTGATATGATGATCTATAAACAAACGATTCTGAAAACCTTACATTCGCTCTTTTTCTCCTATGTTGGCGCTGGAAGATATATTGCCTACATGAGTGCGGGTGTAGGTTTAATCTGTAGCATCATCATTGATTATCGATTGCGCACAAATAAAAAAGCGAAAAAGCCATCCCAAACGGATCTGCCCTAAAGGTGTTTTAGATGAAATTACAAGAAAATGTGTCGGTCATCCAATTACTTGCCCTTGTGATTAATTTTCAAATCGGAAGCTCAATTGTAGTGGGTTTAGCGGGACAAGCAAAGCAAGATGCATGGATCGCTGTACTGATAGCAACTGTAGTAGGGGTAGGAGTGGCCTATTTTTATTATAAGTTGCTTAGCTTTTGTCCGGGTAAAAACTTATATGAAATTCTCGAATTCTCTTTCGGCAGAATAATAGCGGTGGGAGTATCGCTGCTCTTCATCGGTTTTTTCTTTTATATCGCGGCGCGTGTATCGCGTGATTTCGCAGAAATGATGACTTCAGCGATTTTGCCCAATACGCCTATTGAAGCTATTAACCTGTTACTCATGCTGCTTGTCGCCTATATCCTTTATCTTGGGTTGGAGCCATTAGCCCGTACAGCCGAAATCTTCTCTCCTTATATCGTCATCTTCTTTGGATTATTGACTTTGCTTCTTTGGGTGAGCGGTGATATAAGCATCAGGCAGGTGCAACCGGTTTTGGCCTACGGATGGGCACCTATCGCAAAGACGGTATTCCCGGATCTTATGTCGTTTCCATTTGGGGAATTGGTCGTCTTTACAGCCATTATGTGTTACACCACCAAGTTTCGGTATGCGGGTAAAGTAGCCATGGTAGGAGTGGGGATTGCTGGATTGCTAGTCGGTTTTTCTACGGCTATGCAAATTATGGTTTTAGGGGTGGATTCGGTTGCTCGATCCAATTTTCCGTTGCTGAGCGCAGCACGTGAGGTATCAGTGGCTCAGTTTATCGAAAGGATCGATGCCTTTGTTGTTTTTATCATGATGTTAGGGATCGTAATCAAATGTTCGGTTTATATGTTTGCAGCCTTTAAAGGGATCGAATACGTTTTTAAAATGCCTTACCGTCCGTTCGTTTTCCCCATTACGATGGTCATTTCCCTTTTCACTGTCATGATCGCATTCAATTTTGCTGAGCACATCGATGAAGGATTGAATTATACCATTCCGTATTTTAATGCAACAATGGAGTACGCGGTCCCGCTGATCCTTTTTGTCGTCACGTATATCAAGGTTCGGAAACAAAGAAAGAAGAAGGGAGCGGAAAAGGCATGATCAACTGGATCCAGAAGATCTTCTTTCCTTCAAAAATTCAAAGAAAACAGTCCACCCCGGATGAATTGGTTCCTGAAGAGGGAACTGAGAAAGTCCTGAACGGGGATATCCAATCTATCCATGCCGAGATGAATAAGGCATTTGGAAAGAGTGCGGACTTTAAGGCAGGGGAGTTGAAGATCGGGGGGAAGAGAGGATTTGCTTTCTACCTGGATAGCATGACCGACAGCAAAGGGATTAATGAGATCATCACCAAAACCTTGAGTGATCCTACTGCTAAACAATATCGGATAAACAATGAGGAGGAATTAAAAGGTTTCTGCAGAGAATTCTTTTCAGCGTCGGCCTATCAAATAATTTCATATCAGCACGAACTGGTGTGGCAGCTTTTAAGCGGATCTGCAGTCATCGTTGTGGAAGGGATCGAAGGAGCGGTTTCGATCGATCTGAAGACAAGCGAACATCGAAGCATTGTCGAGCCGAGTACCCAAACCGTAGTAAGGGGACCTAAGGATGGGTTTGTGGAGTCCATCATGGTGAATGTGAGCCTGATCCGCAGAAGGATCAAAAATCCTCACTTGCAATTTGAAGCCTTTCAAATCGGAAAAGATACCCGAACCACGGTGTACGTGGCTTACATAGATAACATTGTCAATCTGGGGATCCGAAATGAAGTCATCAAGCGGATCAAGAGTATTGAAGCGAACGCCATTTTTGAATCAGGAAATATTGAAGAATTCATTGCAGATAAGACATGGACCCCTTTCCCGCTTGCATACAATACAGAGCGCCCGGACTCGATAGCGGGACACCTATTGGAAGGGAAAGTAGCCATTCTAGTGGATGGATCTCCTTTTGTGCTTAGCGTCCCCGTGACAATCGTAGACTTCTTCGAGATCTCGGAGGATTATTATGAACCTTTCATGATGGGTTCTTTTGTGCGATTCATTCGTTACCTATCCTTTCTGATTGCGTTGGTCACCCCGGCATTCTATGTGGCCGTCATTACTTACCACCATGAATTGATTCCTACCCAGCTTCTGCTTGGGATTATTGCCCAGAGGGAAGGCGTGCCCTTCCCCGCATTGGTTGAGGTACTGCTCATGGAAATTACCTTTGAAATTTTGAGGGAGGCGGGAGTGAGAATGCCTCGTGCGGTCGGACAGACGGTTTCCATTGTTGGAGCTCTAGTGATCGGTCAAGCGGCTGTGGAAGCGGGGATTGTCTCGGCTTCGATGGTCATTGTCGTAGCTGTTACCGCCATTGCCAACTTCGTGTCTCCTGTATATAGCTTTGCATCTGCCTCTCGGTTGCTCCGTTTTATCATGATTCTTCTGTCGGCTGGCTTCGGGTTATACGGGGTGTTGATTGGCTTGGTTGCCATGGTTGCGCATTTAAGCAGTTTACGCTCTTTTGGTGTTCCTTATCTAGCGCCTGTAGCTCCTTTTGTATGGGAAGATCAAAACGACGTGTTTATTCGCTTTCCCATTTGGGGAATGAAAAAGCGCCCCCGATATCTGGATACTCAAGCACCGATTAAGCAACCGGGAAGCAAATCGCCAACACCTCCGCCAGAGGGGGATGGCTCCTGATGCAAGTCATCAAGATCGTGAGCTTCGTTTTTCTTCTTTCATTCTTGGCAGGATGCTGGGATGCTCGGGAGCTGGGGGACATCAGTGTTGTGACGGGAATAGCGATCGACAAAGGGGAACATCAACGATATAAATTAACGATCGAAGGGTTGAATGCTTCGGAATTGAATGCAAAGACTGCAAGAGGTGATGCTCCTTCCGTCGTATACGCTTTGGAGGGGGATACGATCGCAGAATTGAGCCAGAAAATGAACGCAGGGATCTCGCGCAAACTCATTTATTCCCATGTCAGGACCGTCGTGATCAGTGAGGAGCTGGCTCGTGAGGGTCTCTTGGACTTCTTAGATTTTTTGGAACGAAACCGGGAAATAAGGGATGATTTTATATTTCTCTTGGCAAAAGGCAGAGCAGACGAGATATTAAGGGTTACGTATCCCGTACAAAAAGCATCAACGATGAAATTGGCCGTTCAATTTCGGATGATGGCTGATCATTGGGGCGGAGATCCCGATGTCCGCTTGAAAGATGTAATTGAGGCTATGGTTTCTCCTGGAAGGGAGCCTGTATTGACCGCTGTCCGCGTGCAAGGGGAAAAGGAAAAAGGGAATGCTGTGGACAACATGAAAAAAGTGACCCCGGATGCTTTGGTGGTTTTAGACAGCCTTGCTGTATTTAAGAAAGATAGGTATTTAGGGGATCTGACTATAGTGGATTCCCGCAACTATCTGCTGATTGAAAATGGCATCCAATTAACCTCCTTTACAGTTCCTTGCCGGAAAGGAAAAGATATGGCCGTTCGGGTGTATAATGCATCGTCCAAACGAAAAGTGAAATATAAGGATGGAAAGCCTCATATTGATATCGAGCTTTTTTTGGAGAGTCGGTTAGATGCAACACAATGTGCGGATGACCTTACCAGGCCCGAAACCTATGTAAAATACGAAAAGTTAGTCAGTGACGCGGTATCCCGTGACGTGGAGAGCACTGTCAAGCGAGTTCAAGAGAAATTCAAGGTCGATATTTTTGGCTTTGGGGAGGATATGTATCGGCAGGATTTTGAGCATTTCGAAAAAGTGAAGGATTATTGGAATGAGGAGTTCACAAGGGCCAAGATTCAAGTCAATACGAGTGTGATGTTAAGACGGGCAGGCATTCGAACCAAGAGTTTTTTAACAGAAAAACAATAATCAAGCCTTGTGTCCTTGGCCGAGCAAGAAAGAAAGGGAGTGTCTATCACTCGACAAAAATCGGGGAGTGACAGTGCACTCATTTTTTTAAGCCTGCTGGTCATACAATGGAAGTACCACCTAAAAATGAGGAGGCGCAATGGATCTTGTAGCGAAAAGCAAACAGGTGATTTTAGATAATCAGGATGCAAGCGGGGCTTTTGTGGCTTCGCCGTCTTTTGAGCATTATCGATATAGCTGGCTGCGCGACGGAACATACATCGCCTA
>JBEQAI010000015.1:0-19420 GCA_041640415.1 Ammoniphilus sp.
CCTCGAAAAAAGAACTGTATCTAACCTTCGACAACGGTTATGAAAATGGATTTACACCCCAAATCTTAGATGTCCTGAAACAAAAAAAGGTTCCCGCCATTTTCTTTGTCACTGGTCATTACATCAAAGATCAGCCTGAACTCTTGAAAAGAATGGTAAACGAAGGCCATTTGATTGGAAATCATTCCTGGAGTCATCCGGATATGAGTCGGATCTCCCCAGAAAAAATGAAAACAGAACTTCTTCGGGTGAAAGAGGAAGTTGGGCAATTGACGGGACAGCAAGAAATGAAATACCTTCGAACCCCACGCGGCATTTTTAGTGAAAGAACATTAGCGGTAAGCAAGGACCTTGGGTTTACGAATGTGTTCTGGTCTGTAGCGTATAAAGATTGGGATACTAAGGTAAGAATGGGTTCGCGCTATGCTTATGAAAAAGTGATGGCACAAATTCACCCTGGTGCAGTTATATTACTTCACTCCGTGTCAAAGGATAACGCGGATGCTCTCGGTCAAATTATAGATGACGCAAGAAAACAAGGGTATGAATTTAAAAGCTTGGATGAGTTGACAACGAAAAGCTATTAGTTGAAGGAAAAGCGACTGCTGAAGGAGGCAGTCGTTTTTCTTATGTTGTAATCTTAGACTTTGGGTTCAGACCGTGTTAGAGTTGATAGTAAAAGGAGGCGGATACTGTGAAGCTGGCTTTTATTTCAGACATACACGGCAATGCAGTGGCACTTGAAGCAGTACTAAGGGATATCGAAAAAAGACGGATCGATAGAATCTATGTTTTGGGGGACCTATGTTATCGGGGTCCAGAACCTAAGCGAGCGTTGCAACTGGTTCAAGCCTTGCAAACCGAAGTGATTAAGGGAAACGCAGATGAATGGGTAGTTCGTGGTGTCAAGGAAGGGGAAGTGCCACAACAGGCCTTAGAGATGATGAATCAGGAACGAGAGTGGACACTGTCTCACTTAGATGCTGCAGATATTCAATATCTGAATGATCTTCCCACGGAAATTCAAGGAGAATATGAGGGAATATCTTTTTTTGGTTTTCACGCTACGCCCGTTAGTTTGTTTGACATCGTGCCCCCAGACGCACCCGAGGAAGTATTGAAATCAAAGTTCATGTCAGGATCGGACGCAGAGATTTACCTGTATGCCCATATTCATCGTCCCTATATAAGGTACATAGAAGGGAAGGTCGTACTTAACATTGGAAGTGTCGGGCTTCCTTTTGATGGTTTAGCTAGGGCATCGTATGCCATTGTGGAACTGGAAAGAGACATCATCACGACTTCGATTCAAAGGGTTGCTTATGATATAGAGAAGGTTGTACAGCAGTATATGCAAAATAATTATCCCAATGCAGAAAAAATGATTAGTGTAGTTCGTTCGGGGAGATTTTAGTGAACTCATGCGAAAATTATATCAAGCTGTTGTCGTTGGCGCTGGCCTGACTGGAATAATGGCAACGCGCACTTTAAGAGAGAAAGGAATCGAGTCCATTCTTCTCCTCGATAAGAGCTCTTCTGTTGGAGGAAGACTAGCTACCCGACGGTTAGGTGAAGCGTTAGTCGACCATGGAGCCCAGTTCCTTACCGTTCGTACTGCGTTGTTTAGGAAGAGTGTAGATCAATGGTTACAAGCTGGGCTCATCAAGCGCTGGTTCGGGGACCCTCATCCAAGATATATAGGTGTAGGTGGAATGAAACAATTAGCAACGCATCTAGCACAAGGAATCGAGCTTCAACTTCAGGCTAAGGTGGAGCAGATCCAAGAGTCCGAGGAAGGCTTCTTTCTATACCTGGAGGGCGGAGAAAGGATTTACACAAAGTCTGTTGTCGTTACAGCTCCTGCACCACAGGCAGTGTCGCTATTAACACAGGTTCAATTAAGGAAAGGTGCATCTTCGGTATTATCTGATATTCGTTTTCTTCCTTGTGTTGTCGCATTGCTAGTCCTTAGTGCTCCCTTTCCAGTTGGGAATGATGGCTATATGGATAAGGGGTTGCCTGAAGGGATAGAAAGAATCGTTGATCACCAACAAAAGGGTATTTCTAGCCTCCCATCCATAAGTATTTATATGACTGGTAAATGGTCTTCTGACTGGTTTGACAAACAAGATGAAGAAGTCTTAGAAGTTATTCTTGAGAAGACTGCAGCTTACATAAACCTGCAAACCGTTCAAATTAAGCAGCTGAAAAGATGGAGATTCGCTGAGGCTTATCAACCAGCTAGAACCCCATATTTAGAAGCTTCGGATACAAAGCCTTTGTTTATCGCAGGGGATGCCTTTCTATATTCTAACGATCTCTCGGGTCGAACAAGACTTGAAACAGCCTACTTATCGGGCATTGCAGTTGGAGAAGCCCTTGCGGAGCAACTCATTTCCCATAAGTAGAATTGGATTTTTTTTGTGAATACTTTCTCGGGTGATCCAGATCTGATAAAATAAGGATTGGGTGTTTAAATTTTTCACAGTATGCAAATAGAGGAGAGAAAGACATGGAGAAAGTACTTATTTTCGGGCATAAGAATCCTGACACGGATTCCATCTGTTCTGCTGTTGCTTATGCAGAGCTAAAAAAGCAACTTGGAATGGATGCTGAACCCGTTCGCCTTGGAGATTTAAACAATGAGACTAAATTTGTTTTAGATTATTTTAAAGTCGCTGTCCCTCGTTTAGTTGAGAGTGTGTCTAGTGAAGTAAATGCCGTTATTCTCGTTGACCATAACGAACGCCAACAGAGTGCAAACGATATTGATCAAGTTCGTGTACTAGAAGTTATTGACCACCACCGGATTGCTAATTTTGAGACAAGTGACCCGTTATATTACCGAGCTGAACCGGTTGGGTGTACAACAACGATTCTAAATAAAATTTATAAGGAAAATGGGATTGCTATCTCTAAAGAAGCTGCAGGGCTTATGCTGTCGGCTATTATCTCTGATACCTTGCTGTTCAAGTCTCCAACCTGCACGGAGCAGGATGTGGCAGCTGCGCGGGAATTTGCGGCTATTGCAGAGGTGGAACTAGAAAGTTACGGACTAGCGATGCTTAAGGCTGGAGCTGATCTAAGCGATAAGACGCTAGAACAGTTGATTTCTTTAGATGCAAAAGACTTCCAAATGGGAAGCTACAAGGTGGAGATTGCACAAGTGAACGCGATTGATACCAATGACGTCCTTTCTCGTAAGAAGGAGCTTGAAGAACTCCTTTCTAAGCGAATTGAAGATAAGGGACTTGATTTGTTCCTGTTTGTTGTTACAGATATCTTAAACAACGACTCTATCGGATTAGCGCTCGGACGCCAAGTGAAGGCTGTAGAAAAGGCGTATAATGTAACGCTTGAGGATAATACGGCCCTTCTTAAAGGGGTTGTATCCCGCAAGAAGCAAATTGTACCCGTGTTGACGGATGTTCTAAGTGCACAATAATTTTCCTAAAGTACAAAAAGAAGGCTACTCCAGGGTTACACTCTATCCTAGGGTGCCTTCTTTTTTTCTGATCCGGAGGGTGTTCCTTACTACTCTAAGAGAACGTCTTGGAAAGTAAAATGACTCTTCAAAATACAAATAAGGACCCATTACTGGGTCCTTATTTTCCTTTACGTCTATACAGGCTCCACAACCTGATTGCAATAGACGTAGCGCATATAAGTCGGCTCAAAAGCTATTATAACACATGATTTCAGTATTGGAAAGGGATAATGGTAAGAGGACAAAACTTTAGGAACCAGGAGGAACCAACGAGTGAACAGTGAGTTCTGGATTGAACAAATACAAAAGCATGCTGTATCGCTGCAACAAGCCGATGACTTAGATGTTCTAGTGGATGCTATTGGTGATCGACCCTTCGTATTACTGGGGGAAGCCTCCCATGGCACATCCGAGTTTTATACGCTTCGAGCCGAACTTACCAAACGGTTAATCGAACAAAAAGGGTTTTCCATTGTCGCTGTAGAGGGAGATTGGCCCTCATGCTACGAGGTTAATCGTTATATTCGGCACTATCCGAATACGCCTTCGAATACAAAAGAAGTTCTTCAGGCCTTCAACCGATGGCCTACGTGGATGTGGGCCAATCAGGAAACGGCTGAGCTGATTGATTGGCTTCGTAACCACAATCGTAAACTGCAGAATAAGATGGTTGGCTTCTATGGGCTCGATGTATACAGCCTATGGGAATCAATGGAAGAAATTATTCGTTATTTAGAAAAAAGGGGCTCAGAGGAATTGACTATAGCGAAAAAAGCCTTTGAATGCTTTGAACCTTTTGCTTGCAGTGCTCAAAGTTATGGGGTTTCGGCCGCCTTCCTTTCTGAGGACTGTGAAAAAGAAGTGATAGCCTTGCTTCAAGAACTCAGAAAGAACCGGAGGGAGTATCAAGAAGAAGAGGCATCAATAAATATGGAGCTAAACGCCTTGGTTGCTGTGAATGCCGAACGGTATTATCGCTCCATGGTTCGAGGCGGGCCGGACTCTTGGAATATCCGAGATCACCACATGGTGCAAGTTTTGCAAAAGCTACGAGAGTTCCATCAAGCAAAAATTATTGTTTGGGAACACAACACCCATATTGGCGATGCTCGGGCCACGGATATGGGGGCAGAAGGGATGGTTAATGTGGGCCAGCTAGTTCGGGAGCAATACGGAACGGAGCAAGTATTTTCCATTGGATTTGGTACTTATCGGGGGTCTGTCATTGCTGCAAGGTCTTGGGGGGCACCATTAGAAAGTATGCCTGTACCCCAGGCTCTTCCCGGAAGTTGGGAGGACCTTTTGCATCGAGCGGGAAGAAAAGGCCAAATCCTTATTTTTAAGGAGGAAACACCGCTATTCGATGAACCCATAGGTCATAGAGCCATTGGGGTAGTCTATCATCCGGAGGACGAGAGAGGTAATTATGTTCCTTCTGTTATGGCTGCAAGGTATGATGCCTTTGTATACATCGATGAAACGGAGGCGTTAAAGCCTCTTCATGTTGAAGTAGCATTTACCTGAGTAATCGACCTCTTCTATATAAGAAGAGGTTTTATTTAGTTGACGAATAGTTTAGTTGCTATTATATTTAATAAAGTAAATATTTTAGTTATTGAAGTAATTGGAGGTGTAATTAAATTTGAATCCAATTGAACAATTAATCATAGCATTAAGACAGGTCCACGAAAACTTTACTCATGTGATTCAAATGTCAGACGAGAATGGATTGTCTTATGGTCAAATCTTTCTGCTTTTTATGATCTATCGAAAGAAAAGTATAAAGACAACCGACATTGCCAAGCACTTTGGGATCACGCCAGGAGCGGCTACAGCGATCGCGGATAAACTTGAAAATTTAGGTCTAATTGAAAGAGCACGTGACAAGGATGATCGCAGAGTCGTAGTGATCTCTCTTTCAGAACTTGGATTAAGTGTTGTGGAGAACAAGCGACAAAAAAACGTAGCTTTGTTTGAAGAGATCTTACAAGATTTCTCTTTAGAAGAAATTCTCTCTGTCATTCAGTCACTAAACAAGATATCAGATGCCATAACGATTTTTAAGAAAAAACAAGGAGGTTGAAGCTATGGAAGAATTAGAAATGCGCAAAAAGATTATGATCATGGTCGCGGTAATGATGGCGATGTTTTTCTCTGCGTTAAATATGACTATTGTCGGAACATCGTTACCTAAAATTGTCTCAGAAATCGGGGGGATGGATTATTTTAATTGGGTATTTACGATTTATGCCCTAACCTCGAGTATTACGGCAGCTGTAGTGGGGAAGCTATCCGATATTTATGGCCGAAAAGTATTTATTTTAACGGGAATCGGGGTGTTTATGGTTGGAGGTCTGCTAAGTGGTTTCTCACAGACGATTTACGAGCTCATTATCTATCGTGGGATCCAAGGTTTAGGTGGAGGTATGGTTATGTCTACGGCATTTACCACCGTTGGAGATCTGTTCTCCCCTCGAGAAAGAGGTCGCTGGCAAGGGATGATGGGAGGTGTATTTGGACTGTCGAGTTTATTTGGCCCTACACTAGGCGGCTACATTGTTGACAATTTAGAATGGTCTTGGGTATTTTGGGTATTTCTTCCAGTTGGATTTGTCGCCTTCTTTATGATTATGAAATTATACCCTCTGACTCCAGTGCGGGAGAAGGAAAAAGTGGATTACTTAGGAGCACTCATTTTAGCGGTAGTAATCTTGAGCTTATTATTAGGCTTTAGCTGGGCTGGTCAGAATTATGAGTGGAATTCGGGCATGATCATTGGCTTATTTACTACATCCGCCGTAGCTTTCGTTCTTTTTATCATTGTAGAGAGTAAAGTGAAGAGTCCGATTATTCCTCTGGGCTTATTTAAAAATAGTGTGGTCTCCATTTCTAACCTTGTTTCTTTTTTTCTCGGAATGGGGATGTTTGGAACTATCATGTATGTCCCTTTTTACGTTCAAGGAGTCTTGGGTAAATCCGCAACCACTGCAGGCTTAGTCGAAATGGTGATGACCATTGCGATGGTAATATGCAGTGCCATATCTGGCCAGCTCATAACCAAGACCGGTAAATATAAGCTTTTGGGAATAACGGGACTTGGGATTATGGCGTTAGGAATCTTCTTAAATTCGACTCTCGAGCCAGACGCGGCATTGTCTAGCATTCTCTTTAACCTAATTATTATAGGAATTGGACTTGGGATGACGATGCCTATATTCACTCTAACTGTTCAAAATGCAGTAGAGCATCGACATTTAGGAGTTGCAACCGCCACTTCTCAACTCTTTAGAATGACCGGAGGGACGATAGGTGTGTCTGTCATGGGATATATTTTGGCTTCGAAAATGGCGGAAAGACTAACGGAGAGCAGAATACCTCCCATTCCCGAGGGTATTCTGGAAATGGATATCACCCCTCAATCATTATTAAATGCGAATGCTTTAGATCTCATGAGAGTGACCATTCCTGTTTCAATGCAACCGATGTTTGATCAATGGATTCTCACTTTAAAAGAGGCACTCCATTATTCTCTAACCCAGGTGTTCTTGGTGAGTGCTGGTATCGTGATCATTGCACTTGTACTCACGCTGTTCTTAAAAGAAATCCCTCTTCGCACTTCGAATCATTCGCCAATTGTATCTGGAGAGGAGACTGCAAAAATAGGTTAACACTAAATAAACCGGAGGAGCCCCTCCGGTTATCTCATAATAAGGATGACAAGTGCAAAAGCTACTATGGCTCCCCCGTACAGAAGGGTGTAGGCCTTAATCATTTGGCTTTTTTCTTTGGGATCTGTTATCATTAGAATCTCCTCCTTAGCGAATATAGTACAAACTTATTCAAATGATAGAATATTCAGAACTAATGGTTTGGAAAGGGGTTTGCCCATGCCGTTGCTTGTTGTAAGGGGAATTGAAGCAGAAAAAATAAAAGAAATCAGTAAATCACTCGTAGAGGATATGGCTGCGATTTGCGATTGCGGAACGGATAATTTTACCATTGAATGTTTGCATACAACGGCTGTTTTCGAGGGGAGGATAGTTCCTTCTTATCCCTTCATTGAGGTGTCATGGTTTGAACGTGGACAAGAGGTTCGTGATCGGCTCGCGGAGACCATTGCAAAGCATGTCCATTCGATTGGGGTCGAGGAGTTCGAAACAGCTTTTACTACTTATCGTGAGGATAGCTATTACCTTAACGGCAAAAGATTGGTTTAGAGGAGGAAGCCCAGGCTTCCTCCTTTATGCTTTTCCCAAGCGGCGAGACCAATGTTATTTAGTTACATCTATTTCAGCAAATTCCAATGAGGTTTGGTAAGGACGAAAAATAACTTCATTATAAATTCAAAAAGTAGAGATAATTAAATAAAATTAGTAGATATATGAAGATAGAGGGGATTGTTAACGCTTTTTCGGCTGAATTTGTTGTTATAATACAGTTGCTATTAATATAAAATCTGTTAATATATGGGTAAGACAGGTGCAAGTGATCAGAAAAAAGGAGGGGAAGAACTTTGTACAGGGTACTAGGGAAGTCCAAGGGTGTTGATTTAGTCCAAAAATGGATTGAACAAAATCGTGAGCAAGGAAAAACGGAGGATGAGATGATTGATACCACGTTCGTCTTTGGGGACGAGATTATGCATCTCATCCGAAGCGAGTCTGGAGTGCTCGAGGTTGAACATAAGCTTGGACATGTCGTGGTCTTCCGAAACAGAGATGAACTGAGTTTCAACATGAATATGTGCCGTGCTTGTGGAATGGAATATGCCAGTTATAAGGAAGCGATAGAGTGCTGTATGGAGATGGAAGAATAATATTTTTTTGTGCAAACTGTTATATAATAATTTATTAATTATTGAAGATGATTATAACAGAAAACCGATAATCGGAGAGGAGAATGGACAATGTTAACAAGGGAACAGCAAATTCAACAATTAGAGGATTCTTGGAAGTCAGATCGCTGGGCTGGTATTGAAAGAGGATATACAGCTGCTGACGTTGTAAAGCTAAGGGGATCAATTGTCATTGAACAAACTCTAGCTCGTATGGGTGCCGAACGTCTATGGAGTCTCGTTAATACAGAAGATTATGTGAACGCCCTTGGCGCCTTAACCGGAAATCAAGCAATGCAACAGGTAAAAGCAGGCCTTAAGGCCATTTACTTAAGTGGATGGCAAGTTGCAGCAGATGCTAACCTCTCAGGAAACATGTATCCAGATCAAAGCTTGTACCCAGCCAATAGTGTGCCGAATGTCGTAAAGCGTATCAACCAAACGTTGCAAAGGGCTGATCAAATTCAACAGGCGGAAGGGCAAGGAGATACATATTGGTTCGCGCCTATTGTCGCAGATATGGAAGCAGGCTTTGGTGGACCGTTAAATGTATTTGAATTAACAAAAGCGATGATTGAAGCAGGTGCAGGCGGAGTCCACTTAGAAGATCAATTATCCTCTGAGAAAAAATGCGGTCATTTGGGCGGCAAGGTTCTTCTTCCAACTCAAACAGCAGTCCGCAATCTTATTGCAGCCCGTCTTGCCACTGATGTAATGGGCGTCCCAACGGTCATTATTGCTCGTACAGATGCGAACGCAGCCAACCTGATTACCAGCGATGCCGATCCATACGATCAAGCCTTTCTAACAGGCGAACGTACTCAAGAAGGATTCTATTATACCAAACCGGGTTTGGAGCAGGCGATTGCGAGAGGTTTAGCTTATGCTCCCTATGCAGACATGATTTGGTGTGAAACTTCTGAGCCTAATATTGAGGAAGCTCGACGCTTTGCTGAAGCGATTCATGCGAAGTTCCCTGGAAAACTGCTTGCTTATAACTGTTCCCCTTCCTTTAACTGGAAGAAAAAGCTGGACGATGAAAGCATTGCGAACTTCCAAATTGAACTTGGAAAGATGGGATATAAGTTCCAGTTTGTTACCCTTGCTGGGTTCCATTCCTTGAACTACAGTATGTTCGAGCTAGCGCGCGGGTATAAAGAAAGCGGAATGGCTGCTTACTCCCAATTGCAACAAGCTGAATTTGCTGCTGAAGTAAATGGTTATACAGCAACACGCCATCAACGAGAGGTGGGAACTGGCTATTTCGATGAAGTATCTCTTGCGATTTCCGGAGGAAAATCCTCGACAACGGCATTATCTGGATCAACAGAAGAAGAGCAGTTCCAACATAACTAATCTTATTGAAGCGGAGAGTATGGGGAGACCAAGAGTCCCCATACTCTTTTGTCTTTTGGTTCAAACTAGAGTAGACGGTTCATTTTATTTTTAAAATTAGGAGGGAAAGCAAATGGGACTATTTCAAAAAAGAAAGCAAACTCAAGAGGAAGATCAAGGTTATGACATCGGGGATTGTGTCCACTGTTCTGGGAAAGGGTTTTACCAATATGGGTTAGAGTTTGTCCATATTCATGAATGTCCAGGTTGTGATGGCAGTGGAAAAGTAATGAGGGAGTAGTGTAGGAAGAATTTCTTCATCTGGAAAAAAGTATCCTTGACGAAAGTTTTGTGTGTAGTGTACTATTAATTTTGTTATCAAGTACTTTATTTATTGCTCTTTATTCCTGCGATGTTCGTTTTCCTTAAATGTTTTGAACCGTACTGTTTCACCGGGATTCCTAGATTGGTAAACTGACGCCATGCCTCCTCTGCGGACGAGGATCGCGAGAAGGTTATACCTGCGGAGACCCACCTGCGAGATCGCGGGTTCACAAAACAGATAGGGAGACGGCATAGGTGGGATGTTTTTATGGCGGTCGTGGCGAAGGGGTTAACGCACCGGATTGTGGCTCCGGCATTCGTGGGTTCAAGTCCCATCGATCGCCCCATACATATAAACTGAAATAAGCCACCCTTATAGAAGGGTGGCTTTTGCATTTCAGCAGAGTGATATTCTTTATCTGCCTAAGGCAAATAGGCTGCTGCCATGCCCAGTTTTCTTTAGTGATCCCCATGATTACCCTTGGCAGGGTTGATGACGGACCAAGCATCCTGTTCAGGTAAATAATCAATTACGACCCCATCAAGAAAGTCATTTCCTTTTTCGAGCAGAACCTCAATTCCTGAGGCATCCACTACTTCGTCCTTTTCAGAAGGCTTGTCTATTCCTAAGCCATAGTGAGCATGGTCACCATGTGCATGGGAAACAAACACTCGAAGCCTTAACGAGGGATCCTCGACACTGCTTATGATTTCTTTTACCTTTGTAGCAGCTGTTTCAGTCAGTGAGCATTTCATTCCATAAATCCCCCTTCATCTCAATCTTTACTATTATACTCCGCATCGGTAATAAATAAAAGGAAATTCAAAGACTGCTATTTTTTATTTTTTTTGGAAAAACTATACAACAAGAAAGGAGTGACAGTTGATGATCGTAGGAAGTCAAGCGCCATTATTTACTGCTGACGCCTTTTTGAATGGACACAAAAAGAAGATTGACCTTCAGGATTATCGAGGAAAATGGGTTTTTCTCTTTTTCTATTCCTCTGATTTTAGTTTTGTCTGACCTACCGAATGTGCGTGTATAGCGGTTCGCTATACGGAGTTTCAAAAGCTAAACTGTGAAGTATTGGCTATTAGTGTAGATAGTATCTTAGCGCATAAGGTTTGGAATCAGACCGAGCTCTCCCATATGGTGAACGGAGGAATCCCCTATCCCATGCTGGCGGACCAGAACGGCTTAATTGGCAAACTATATGACGTGTACGACGCAGAAACGGGAAAACATAAGCGAGCCACCTTTATCATCGATCCTGACGGAATCGTTCAGTCTGGTGAAGTGATGAACGGTGCAGTGGGTAGAAATGCAGATGAAATCCTACGGCAGATTAAAGCTTATCAACATTATCTTCTAACAAAAGAAGGTACGCCTTGTGGCTGGGAGGTAGGCGACCCTACAGTTAAACCTTCCATGGCGCTCGCAGGTGAAGTATGGAAAGAATGGCAACCTGGGCTTCCCCATTAACTGCACGAATCCCCAGAATTCTTCTGGGGATTTTATCTAGTGCTTAAGTGCTTAATGCTGCAATTTTGGTGAGGAAGTGGCGTTGTTTCGAGCCTCAAGTTGAATGGATTGAATTTGTTGTCTAACTTTGCTCAATATCTCATCTAGATGTTGTTCGCGGCGAAATATCATGGAATATTCAATAGCGGCAAGACTCTCACTTTGGTACCAGTCCTCTAATTTGACATCGTTCCTTTTTTCAATAATCATCCTTTTGACATCCATAAGCAACGATAATTCGAATTCATGTACAGCTAAAGAAGCATCCTGTGATACGGGGGTTTCACCCGGAAAGAAGTTTAGCTCTGTTACAAGGACAAGGGTTTGATCTTTATGAGTTCTTATTAAAGAAAGAGTAACATCTGTATCATCGGCTTCGTTTTCATCTAGATCAGTAATAATAAAGTGAATATGTAAAGGTAGCTGTGATATCTCTTTATCCTTTAACATACTTTGTTGAATCATACAGGCGTGATTTTTTAAGGGTATTTGGACACCATCAATAAGTAACTGAGATTGGTCATCTTGCCATTCAATACTCATAGCCTAAAAATCTCCTTTATGCTTAAGGTGTTTTTAGTTTTCCCGAATTATGGTTAGTTATTGGTTCAAACTACGCTAGTATTTCATGTATAATAAATAGGATAATTCTAAATTTAGGTAGGTAAAAGGGATACACAGTTAGAGTGGAAGTGTATAATAGGAGCGAGGGGGGAATAGCTATGTTAACTTTTAAAAAAATTCTATCCACCATCGGAATTGGTTCAGCAAAGGTGCATACAGTCATTTTACAAAAGACTGTCCACCCTGGACAAACTCTCAAAGGTGAGGTGCATATATATGGCGGTGAAGTTGAGCAGGAAATTAGTCAAATTGACATTGAGATTCTTTTTGAATCCTATAAAGATGTAGAAGACTCAGAGAATCACCATTTTGAGTACACACTAGGTGAAGTCCATATCCCATGCATAGATAAGATTCAAGCTCATGAAGAAAAAACATATCCATTTGAGATAAAGCTTCCATTGTCGTCACCCTTATCTAACGCCAATCAAACCATTGCCTTGAAGACAAAAGTCCATATTCCTTTGGCGCCGGATCCAGTAGAAGTACAGCCTGTTACAATAGAGGATCCTATCGTTGAAGCTTGCTTTAATCTATTTGCACAAAATGGCTACCTATTTGCGGTCGGCAGCGGAATGGGCCGATATCGCTCGAAGCAAGAGGATGGCATTCCTTATGAGCAATATTTTATCCTTCACAAATGGATAGGAAATAAAATGGTTGAATGGACGATCCATTTTATTTTTACAGATCAAGACGTCACTTTGAAGGTAAAAGAGGGAGATGTATCTTATTCTTTCTCTAGAAATGATCATGGTAAATTAACTGACCAATTACAAAAGTTCTCACAATGGATTCAGTCCGTAGAATAATATGCGGCGGAAAGAACAACTAGCAGGCCACACCCAAAGTGGGACCTGCTTTATTTTGTCCTATTTGCAATCTATCCAAGTTGAAAATAGTTATTGCTTTAGATCTTTGACCATGCTAATATAATATCAAATATGTCGATAATGTGAACTCTTGTTACTCATGCTAATCGAATAACAGCGAACCTGTTGATTCTTAGGATGAGGGCTTGAGAACCCTTATTGCGACGTTGGTTACACACAGCGGACCTGTGGAAAACTACCGTCACAGCTCTTTACCCAATATTACTTTGGGAGAGTTGTGGCGGTTTTTGCTTTTGCCAAAGAAAATTGTATAAGGAAGAGGAGAAAGTATGGGGAAAACGAAAAATCGTTGGCTAATTGCTTTATCTGCAATAGCTATTCATTTATCAATTGGTTCCGCTTACGCATACTCTGTATTCAAGAAACCAATCGAAAATTCTATGGGTTGGTCAGGAACCGAAATTACCTTAGCGTTTACGCTTGCGCTGATTTGCTTAGGGCTTTCCGCTGCCGTTTTTGGACGTTTCGTAGAAAAGTATGGTCCAAGTAAGTCTGCTATGGTCTCTGCTGTATTGTTTAGTACGGGTCAAATTGGGTCAGGGTTTGCTATTGCTCAAGAATCTTTGACTATGTTCTTAATTTTATACGGAGTAGTGGGAGGGATGGGGTTAGGAATTGGGTATATTTCCCCCGTATCTACACTAGTCAAATGGTTCCCTGACCGTCGCGGACTAGCAACAGGGATGGCTGTATTTGGCTTTGGTGCGGGTGCCCTCATTACGGGTCCTGTCGCTGCAGATATGATTGCAGACTTCGGTATATCTTCTACCTTTTATACATTGGGAATCGCCTACTTTATTATTATGATGCTAGGGGCCTCCTATATCGCTCGTCCGCCTGTGGGTTGGATGCCAGAGGGTATGAAAGCTGGACTTGCTTCCGGCAAGGCTGAGGTTAAGCGGGATTTAGCACAGCTTACAGCAAATGAAGCAGTTAAGACGAAGCGGTTCTGGCTGCTATGGGTCATGATTCTAATTAACATCAGTGCAGGGTTAATGATTATCTCGGTTGCTTCCCCGATGGGACAAGAGATGGTTGGTATGGAAGTAGCTGCTGCAGCAGCGATGGTAGGCATCATGGGTATCTTTAATGGAGCAGGACGAATTGGATGGGCAGGCATCTCCGACTATATTGGACGGTCAAATGTATTCGCGGTGTTCTTCACCATACAGATTATTGCATTCCTTATTATTCCTAACGTCACAAATGCAATAGCATTCCAAGCGCTAATTCTTATCGTCATGACGTGTTACGGCGGCGGGTTTGCCTCCTTGCCAGCCTTTATTGGAGATATGTTTGGAACCAAGCAGCTTGGGGCCATTCATGGATACATCTTAACGGCGTGGTCAATGGCTGGTGTTGTAGGACCCATTATTGTGGCTCGGATGAAGGAAGCGACGGGCAGTTATGTACCTGCATTCTATATTTTCGCCGCTTTGTTAGCTGTGGCTCTGGTTGTTACGTATTTTATTAAACAAGATATTAATAAAATTCGTAAGCAACAAGCTAGCCAACAGAGAGCTGCATAAAATGATAACAACAATGGAAATCGAACGCTAGATGCTCCTGTTCGATTTCCATTGTAATCCACCTTCTTTGATGGTAACATGTGGGAAAAGACTTGATGAAGAGGGAATCAAATGAACAAATACGAAGCGGAATTTAGTAACTTAGTAAGATCCTTCCGAAAACGCCATATGGGAAAAGGTCCCAGTCAAGTTCGCACAACCTTTTGCAAGAATTGGGCTATTTGCGAGCTTGAAGGTAATCTGTCACCTGTTGAGAGGTTTATTGCAACCGCTGATGAAGGTAAGCAGATGCTTCGGGCAGCACGCACGGAAATGGTTAAAGAAATGTATAAGAAATTTCCTCCCACTGAAATGGAAGATCTCTTAGGCGCTAAATTTATGGAGTTGTTTGTGGATATCGATATTGAAAAGGACTATGGAATGTCCATCTTCGTGTTTGATCAAAATTTGGAAGAAAAGTTCGGGAAGGGGAAATAATCCCTTATTCTGAAGTTGATTTATATATATAGGTTGGCACTTTTAACAGCGACCCTGTTCAAGACTAACCGCGTTAACAATCGTATACAACGAATGTTAGGCGCGGTTTTTGTGTTTTTATCGTGATACGAAAGAAGAAAGGATGAAAAGAATGGGAAAAACAAAACACCAAGGACCTATGAAAAAAGCCGCGCTACCAGCCCCAAAGCATTGGGTAAGCCCGATTCCGTTCGGACTTGGGAAGGTAAAGCCAAAGCATATTAGAGATTCTTTTAAAATATTGTGGGAAAACAAAGATAACCTCGGATATGCGGCTAATATCATAACTAAAGGGGTGTGTGATGGCTGTGCCCTAGGCGTAGCAGGATTGTACGACCAAACCCTAACAGGCCCACATGTCTGTACGACAAGGCTCAATGTTCTACGGCTTAATACCATGTCGGCCATCAAACCCGAAATCCTGCATGCTGATATCGATGAGTTGCGTAAATACTCCAGTACAGAACTTCGCAAGCTCGGGCGAATCCCTTATCCTATGATCCGCCGAAAAGGCGAAAGAAAGTTTTCACGCATCACCTGGGATGAAGCCATGGACACCATTTCGAATAAAATGAAGAAGCTTGATCCAAAGCAATACGCCTTTTATTTAACTTCCCGAGGTATTACCAATGAGTCGTATTACGTTGCGGGAAAAGTGGCTAGATTCCTTGGTACCAATCATATCGACAATGCTTCGCGGATTTGTCATTCTCCAAGCAAAACAGCCTTGAAGCGCTCGGTTGGGGTTGGGGCTTCAACGGTGAATTATCAGGACTGGATCGGAACGGATGTCATCCTTTTCTGGGGCAGTATTGCCTCTAACTCTTCCCCGGTTTCCACGAAGTACATGCTGGAGGCCAAGAAAAAAGGGACTAAAATTATTGTAGTAAATCCTTATAGAGAACCAGCCATGGAACAATACTGGATTCCGTCCAATGTGGAATCCGCTTTGTTCGGAACGAAGGTAGCTGACGACTTCTATCAAGTTAATATCGGTGGAGATATTGCTTTCATGCACGGGATTATGAAGCACTGGTTCGAAATGGAGAAAAAAGAAAAAGGCTCGGCCATTAATCATCAATTTGTTAAGGATCATGTGAACGGCTATAAAGAATTAAAGGCTAAGGTTGAAGCTCAATCTTGGGATGAGATTATAAAGTCATCTGGAATCACCAGAGAAAGAATAGCAGAGCTGGCTGAATTGTTGGCCAAAACCAAAAATGCTGTCTTTGTATGGGCGCTTGGGCTAACGATGCACTCCTTTGCTACTGACAATATCTCCCAGGTTGCTAATCTTGCCCTCCTTCGTGGTTTCCTTGGTCGCAAGCACGCTGGACTTATGCCTTTCCGTGGACACAGTGGGGTTCAAGGAGCCGGAGAGATGGGTTCAGACCCATTCAGCTTACCTGGCGGTGATTATTATGGAGAGAATATTACTCGGATCGAAAAGCTGTGGGGATTTGAGCTGCCGAAATGGCAAGGAGATATCGTAGGGGTAACTCTTGAGAATATTGTTTTACCAGATGATCATGAACGAAAGATCAAGCTTTACTATTTGTCTGGAGGAAACTTCCTGGAAACGATGCCGGATCCAAGTTTTGTAGAGAAGGCTCTGTCTGAGTTAGAGATACGTGTGCATCAGGATATTATTCTCAATACCTCAACGCTTGTCGATGCGAAAGAAGCCGTCATCCTTTTACCTGCCAAAACACGTTATGAGCAAGAAGGCGGCGGAACCTCAACATCAACCGAGCGCATGGTGTACTTCTCCCCTGAAATCGAAGGAAACAAAAATCGGATTGAAGAAGCTCGTACGGAGTGGAAGATCTATGTTGATTTAGCTCAACGCATAAAGCCGGTGACGGCGCACTTAGTAGATTTTAAGGAAGCCCAAGATGTTCGTAACGAGATCGCGAAGGCAGCACCAAACTATGAGGGCATTCAACACCTGAAAAAAGCTGGGGACGTCTTCCAATGGGGCGGCGCCTGGTTATGTGAAGATGGTATTTGCCCTACACCTGATGGTAAAGCGAATCTAATTGAAATTGATATCCCGAACCTCGGGAAGAAAGACGGACAATTTATTGTGACCTCCCGACGCGGAAAGCAATTTAATTCGATGGTCTATAGTGAAACGGATCCGTTCAACGGTGCAGACCGTTACGATGTCCTAATGAACGCACAGGATGCAAGAGACCTAAGTATAGTAGAAGGAGAAGGAATAGTGGTGTATAACGGGTTCGGTGTCTTCCAAGGAAGAGCTAAGTTCGTTGATATCGCTAAAGGGAATGTAGAGGTTCACTTCCCAGAAGGAAATTTCTTATTGCCAAGAGGAAGATACGAAAAGTTCGCGGGAATTCCGGATTACAATGTAACCTGCTATGTCGAAAAGGCCGAAAGATATCTCGCCAGAAAAGATGTTAGCTACCTGGAGAAACGCGTAGAAGAGTTAGAAATGGAAGTGAGCTAGAGGAAAGGAGGGAGATGGATGATCGATCTTGTAACGAATCAGCAAAAAATCATTCGCTTTTCGGATGAAAGTCTACTTGAGGTGGAAGATGAGATTGCCGTAGAGTTTCCACTTACTATTGTTGTAGATGGTGATGAGTTAGCCACCATGGTTTGTACTCCCACCCAAATGGAGGAACTGGTCATTGGATTTTTGGCCTCTGAGGGTCTTATTCGTACTGCTGACGAAGTCGTATCCTTGTCTCTAGATGAACGCCGAGGATTTGCCTATGTAGAACTAAAACAAAAGCAACAGGTGACAAAAGATTTTTATTCCAAGCGTTTTATCGGTTCCTGTTGTGGAAAGAGCCGTCAGTTTTATCTCCATAACGATGCCCGAACAGCTAAAACGGTGATGAGTCAAACTCAAATTACGGTGGATCAATGCTTCTCGCTTATGAAAGAAATGCAGAATCGCTCCGTTGACTTTCAGATGACTGGAGGCGTCCACAACGCCGCCCTCTGTACACCGGATGGTGTAGTCATCGAACGAACGGATATTGGAAGGCATAACGCTTTGGATAAGATCTTCGGATACTGTCTGCAGCATCGAATCTCACCTAAGGATAAAATTATGGTATTCAGCGGGAGAATTTCTTCCGAGGTTCTGCTGAAGGTTGCAAAGATCGGAATCGGCATTGTTCTATCGAAGTCTGCCCCTACTACTTTAGCATTAGACTTAGCCAATGACCTAGGTATTACAACCGTTGGATTTATTCGCGGCACTACGCTTAACATTTATACGCATCCACAGCGAATTATTGAGGCAAGAGTGAATTGAAATCAAAAGCCAGGTACTCTCATAGTCGAGTACCCGGCTTTTTCTTTACACGAAAACTTGGTTTTCTTTGTACTCATTTTCTATCACTGAAGTCGTATTGGACTCTTTCTCCACTTTCAATGGACGCTGGCCGCGAACCACTTCAATGGTTTCATTAGAAGCAGACTCAAAGTGAGATTCCAGATATTCCATGGAAACATGGGGATTCATATCTCCACAAGTATACACATCGACACTGGCATATCCGTGCTCAGGAAAGGTGTGAATGCTCAGGTGTGACTCCGATATCACGACGATTCCGCTTACTCCGTCCGGTTCGAACTGGTGGAAAACAACTTCTCTAATATCTGCATCCGCCCGCTGGGCGGCTTCAACCATAATCCGTTCAACGTCTTCTTTGCGTTTGAGAAGCTCAGGGTTGCATTCCCACAAGTCCATTATGATGTGACGACCAACCGTATCCATCATGACAAAGGCCTCCTTGTACTTGATAGTTATAGGAATTCCCCATTAGAAAGTTTTCTATGAATGCTTTATTTCTAGTGTAAAGTGGAGGGATTATGCAAAAAATGAGGATACGACTATGAGATGAGCGGGGGGAGTGTGAGTGTTTTGGCCGAAGTGCCCTTAGGATTAATTCTTTTCTTAGGTGTTCTAATTTTGCTATCTGCCTTTTTCTCCTCCGCAGAAACAGCTTATTCAAGCATAAACAAGATTCGTTTGAGGAATTACGTTTCAGAAAAAAGAAGCGGAAGTGAGAAGGCCTTATTTATAACCGATAACTTTGATAACGCTCTTTCCACCATATTAGTGGGTAATAACATTGTTAATATTGCAGCGGCAAGTATTTCTGCAAAAGTTGCTACAGACTTATTTGGTGCTAGTGGTGGGCTGGTTATAAGCACCATTGTAATGACGGTCTTGATTTTGATTTTTGGTGAGATTCTACCCAAATCCATGGCTAAAGAGAACGCTGAAACCTACGCGCTAAAAATATCGGGTATCCTATTCTTGTTAATAAAGGTTCTTACGCCGATCAATTTTATTTTTAGTAAGTTGAAGGCTAG
>JBEQAI010000016.1:0-18974 GCA_041640415.1 Ammoniphilus sp.
CCTGAAGTGGGACAAGACGAAGAGCATGCTTCCATTTGCCCGCGCTGTGCTAGTGTCGTAAAAGAGCATTTTGCTGATATAGCTGCAGAATAATGAAAAGCCCGCGATAGGTCATATTGACCTGTTGCGGGCTTTTTTTTCATCTCTCGACAAAATTAGTGATAATTCATCTTCTTAATTTGACAGACTTTGCGTTTTCAAGGTGCCTATAATAAGTAGGAAACACTTGGAAGCTGTAGTTTTGATTTTGAAAGGAAAGGGGGAGCGAAGGATGGAGGGTGAAATTTTGGAGCTGCGCAAGAAAAAGTATACGATTGATCAGATAGCCCAACAGCTGGGGATTACTGTAGGTCAAGTCAAGTACCGGTTATATCAAAAGAATGGGAAACAGGATGCTGAACAACCCAAAAAAGAAAGTTCCCACCAAACGCTTCCGCTTTATTACGGCGAACTCGAAATGGCTTTAATGGTTCAAGGCCCTACGGTTCTTTTTGCATACTGGGAAGTCACATGGCCAGTTATGAACATGCTAAGTGACTATTTGAACTTGCCGTATGAGTATATTCATCATGCCATACGATTATATGATGTGACAGATATTTGGTTTAACGGTTCAAATGCTCACAGCTATCAAGAGATAGCGATCGATGCGGTAACGGACAATTGGTTCTTCCATGATCTCCAGCCTGGGCGTACCTATATCGCTGAACGAGGGATAAAACATGACCAACAGTATCTTCCTATCGTTCAGTCTAAGCCCAAGGCTACCCCGCCTAATCAGGAGGCAGGAGAATACATTCCATTGGTGCCTCGTATTCCGATAGATTCAAATGAAAGAGTAAAGCCCAGATGGTTTGAGAATTTCTCTGCCTATACACTCTATTAATACAGGGGGACACAAGCTTGGTGAAAGGAAAAGAAAAAGGATACTTGGCGCTTGTGCTTCACGCCCATTTGCCTTATGTCAGACATCTGGAAGAAGATTGCCTGGAGGAACGCTGGTTTTTTGAAGCTATGACGGAAACCTATGTCCCTCTATTGCAAACCTTTGAGAAGCTGCTTACTGAGAACGTCCACTATAGGATCACGCTGTCTTTGTCACCCACGCTATTAACCATGTTAGGGGATCCTTTGCTATTACTGCGATATCAGCGCCATTTGCAGAAGCTGATTGAACTGGCAAAAAAAGAAGTGGCAAGGACAAGGAGAGAGCCGGACATCAATCCCCTTGCCATCATGTACTTAAAGACCTATTTAAGCATTGAGCAATACCTTCATGAAAACCAATTCTTGTTAATCCCCAAGTTCCGCGAGCTAGCCGAACTAGGGGTTTTAGAGCTGATCACAACCTCTGCTACTCATGGATTTATGCCTGCCATGGAGACTGAGGAAGCCATTTATGCCCAATGGGACGGCGGGCTTTCCACGTTTGAGCACTTTCTGGGTTATAGGCCAAGGGGAGTTTGGTTGCCAGAATGCGGCTATACGCCTGGAATCGATCGAATCCTAAAGCAATTAGGCGTGGATTATTTCTTTTGTGATTCTCATGCCATCGAGCATGCGAAGCCAAGAGCGAATCGAGGCCTTTATGCACCGCTCTCGACAGGCTATGGGGTTCATGCCTTCGCCAGGGATAGGGAATCGTCCTCTCAGGTATGGAGCACCTATGAAGGGTATCCAGGGGATCATGATTATCGAGAATACTATCGGGATATTGGTTTTGATTTGCCGATGTCCTATATCCAGCCCTATGTTCATCCTAAGGGAATTCGTGTGAATACCGGAATCAAATATTACCGGATTACGGGCAAAGGAGACGAGAAAGCTCCCTATGTACCTCAATGGGCCGGACAAAAAGCTGAACTACACGCAGGCAATTTTATGTTTAATAGAGAACAGCAGGTCCTTTATTTGCATGAAAAATTGGATCGCAAGCCGATTATTGTTGCCCCTTATGATGCGGAGCTGTTTGGGCATTGGTGGTATGAAGGTCCCCAATTTCTTTATCATCTTTGCCGCAAGATTTATTTTGAACAAGAGCATATTCAAATGATCACACCTTCGGAATATTTGGAGCAATATCCCCATAGTGATACCGGACATCTTCCGCTCTCAAGCTGGGGGCGTAACGGCTATGGTGAGGTGTGGATTAATAAAGAGAATGCTTGGATCTACCGGCACTTGCACAAAGCGGAGAGAAGGATGGCAGAGCTGGCTGAACGGTTTCAAGCCCCTTCCGCGCTGCAAGAAAGGGCACTAAATCAAGCCCTGAGACAGCTTCTCCTAGCTCAAAGCAGTGACTGGCCTTTTATTATGGATAATAAATCGATGGTTTCCTATGCGGTAAGAAGAGTTCACGAGCATCTAGGCAACTTTAATAGGGTATACGCAGACCTCATGAATCAGGAGCTTTCCAAGTCTTGGATTGGAGAGTTGGAAGTGGCTTGGCCTATTTTTGAAGAGTTGAGCTATCGAGTCTATTTGCCTGCAAATGAGCATAAATTAGCTATAGCTTCTAGCTTGGAAACGGAGATGCAGCGTTCCAAAAGAAGAGTGCTTATGCTTTCTTGGGAATACCCGCCGAAGGTGATCGGCGGTTTATCTAGAGCGGTATATGATTTATCTCGGGCATTAGCTCGACAGGGAGAAGAAGTGCATGTAATCACCAGCTATGTACATGGATATCCTTCTTTTGAACAGCTAGAAGGGGTTTATGTACACCGGCTCCCATGTCTACTGGAAAGTGATAGAGTCGAGTTTATAGACTGGGTGCTTCAGCTCAATATCGCTATGGTTAGTTATGTTGAATCTCTTGCTGACCAGGGCCAACACTTTGATGTAATCCATGCCCATGACTGGCTGGTATCACCTGCTTCTAGAGAACTAAAGAAAAAATACCGTATCCCGCTAGCAGCAACCATTCATGCTACAGAATTTGGAAGAAACCAAGGGATTCATACCGCACTGCAGCATCAAATTCATAGCCAAGAGCGTCACCTGACGTCCGAAGCCGATGAAGTGATTGTTTGCAGTCACTATATGCAACAAGAAGTTACCCGATTATTTGAATTGCCAGCAGAGAAAGTGAAGGTCATTGCCAATGGTGTGGACCCCACGAATATGGTATTGCCGGAAAAAGCGGTTCTCACGAGGAGTCATTATGCCCTTCCGGATGAAAAGATCATATTCTTCGTCGGGAGACTGGTGAGGGAGAAGGGAGCTCAATACTTGATTGAAGCCGCTCCCCACATCTTGCGGGAATGCCCGGAAGCCAAATTCATCATTGCTGGGAAAGGACCTATGAAAGGTGAATTAGAAAAGATGGCTAGCCAGTGCGGAGTGGCCCATAAATTCCTATTCACGGGGTTCATTGATGACAACGAGCGCAACGCTTTGTTTCACCATGCTTACCTCGCAGTGTTCCCTAGTCTCTACGAGCCATTTGGCATCGTAGCATTAGAAGCGATGGCAGCCCAGACGCCTCTGCTAGTTTCTGATACCGGGGGGTTATCGGAGATTGTAGAGCATGGCGTTACAGGTTTAAAGATCTATCCTGGTTTAGTAGAGTCGCTTAAAGACCAGCTTGTTTTTGCATTGAGACATGAACAAGAGATTCGAAGGATGGCGGAAGAAGCTACCAATAGGTTTAATCAAACTTATGATTGGAACGCTTTAGCCGGGCAAACAATCAAGATATACGATGAATTGACAGGGAATCTGGTAATCTCCTAAAGATCAAAGGAGGAAAGCGCATGAAAGCGGTCATTATGGCAGGCGGCAAAGGTACTCGCCTCCGTCCTTTAACTTCCAATTTACCTAAACCTATGGTTCCTTTGTTAGGGCGCCCTTGCATGGAATATATTATTGAACTTCTAAAGCAATACGGAATTACGGACATTGCGGTAACCACGCAATATTTGCCTGAATCTATTAAAAGCTATTTTGGGGATGGAACGGACCTAGGCGTTAACATCAAGTATTTTGAGGAAGATCGTCCATTAGGTACGGCCGGAAGTGTGAAGAATTGCGAAGCTTTTCTAGATGACCGTTTTCTCGTAATCAGCGGCGACGCATTAACTGATTTTAATCTGAAGGAAGCGATTGAGTTTCATGCTGCTCATCAATCGGCAGCCACCCTTGTACTGACCAAGGTGGAAAGTCCGCTGGAATATGGTGTAGTCATGACAGATGAGACAGGGAGGATCACCCGTTTCTTGGAGAAGCCGACCTGGAGTGAGGTATTTAGCGATACAGTCAATACGGGAATTTACATTCTTGAACCGGAAGTGCTGCAGCTGTTTGACAAGGATATTGAATATGACTTTAGTAAGGAATTATTCCCTCTGCTGCTTGCTCAAGGAAAAAAGCTGATGGGGCATGTAGCGCGAGGGTATTGGTCCGATATCGGCAGCTTGGATGTTTATAGGCAAGCACAATTTGATTTGTTAGATGGAAAAGTTGAAACCACTCTAAAGGCTGAACAATATGAGCCTGGCATCTATATCGAAGAGGATGTGCGCATTCCTCTTTCCGCAACTATTCATGCTCCCGTTTTCTTAGGGAGAGGAAGTTTTATAGAGGAAGGCGCCATTATTGATAAATATTCGGTCATTGGCCGTCACAGTGTCATCAAGCAAGGAGCGCATGTGAGCAAAGCGATTCTTTGGGATCATAATTTTGTGGGTAGTAAAGCTGAGATTGTAGGGGCCACGCTTTGTCACCGCTCTCGAATTGGAGAAAGCACCCACCTGGCTGAAGGGGTGGTGATGGGGGATGATTGCCGGATTGGAGCCAAGAGCTTAGTCAAAACAGGGGTGAAAATTTGGCCGAATAAAGAAGTTGAAGAAAATTCCACTGTCCATTCCTCACTTATTTGGGGGGGAAAGGTTTCGAAAAGCCTATTTAGTTCCCAAGGAATTAAGGGAATTCCCAATATAGATCTTACACCAGATTTTGCAGCTCGGTTAACCGCTGCAATGGCAACAGCCCTTAAGCCCAAAGCGATGGTCAGCCTTAGCTCGTGTCCACATCCTTTTTCGGAGCTGCTTAAGCTTACGATGCGGGCAGGATTAAATGCAGCGGGAATTCATACGGCTGACTTTGGCGTAACCGTCTCGGCTGCATCTCGATACGCGGTTAAGGCGTACCAAGCAGACTATGGCATCCATATCAGCATGGGGAGCGAGCAAGAAGAGGGAGCCACGATCGAGATTCTCGATCATCATGGACTTCCGATTGATAAACCGATGGAGCGGAAAATTGAAAATGCCTACTGGCAGGAGGATTTCGTACGCGTAACACCGGATCGGTTAGGAAGGCACTCTTATCACCCGAATGTGTCCGTTGATTATCTTGCTGCCATTAAACGAGAGATTGGCTTGGATTCTGTAAGAACTAGCAGCTTTCTTATCGTACTTGACTACGATTCTACGGTTTTAGGCGCTTCGGCAATGACGGTGTTATCCAGTATGGGATGCCGAGTGGTCCAGATGAAAGCGGAGGATGGTTCTCACGTAGGGGAACTGGCTGAGGCGGTAAAGATGAACAAGGCCGATCTAGGCATTCGCTTGGACCGGGACGCGAGAAGATATACGCTAGTTTCCAATGAAGGAAAGATCATAAGTGATGATGCCATGATTGCCCTTCACTTGTTGATTCACAGTGAAGCAGAAGCCATAGAGTCAATGCGCATGGGAATTCCCGTTAGTGCCCCTCGGGAAATCGAGTGGCTGGCCAAGAAGCTAGGAACGGAGGTCATCCGCACAAAGGAGAGCTTAAGGGAACTGATGCAAGCCACAAGCAGTCTTCGCTTTCAACCCCTGTTCGATGGGTTCTACACGATGGTGAAGGTAATAGGATATCTAGCAGAGAAAAGGAGGACCCTATCCGAAATTCTCCTTAGTCTCCCAGCCTTTCATATGGCCCGTCAGGCTGTGTTTTGTGATTGGAAAAACAAAGGAAAGGTTATGCGCATGATGATGGAGGACATCAAGGGCAAGCAGGTCGAATTACTGGACGGAATCAAGGTGTATGATTCGGATGGCTGGGTTCTCATCATGCCGGATATGGATCAGCCTCACTTTCGGGTCATTACGCAGGGGGCTTCTAAGGAGATCGCTTCTACTCTTGCTCAAACCTATGCAGAGAGAATTCAAAAATATCAAACCATTTAGGATGTGATCAAGATGCCCAGACCTCTAGTCATAGGAAATGGGAAACTGCTGATTAATTTTGATGCATCCCTTAATATGAGAGATTTATACTACCCTTATGTCGGCCAATTGAATCAAATTGGAGGATATTACTCCCGCATTGGGGTTTGGGCGGATGGGATGTTTAGCTGGTGCCAAGAAGCGAGTTGGCAAATCCAGCTCTCCTATCAGTCCGAAACACTAGTTACAAACGTGGTCGCGGAAAATCTAGAAATGGGCATTCAATTGATCATCGAGGATGCGGTCCATCAGCGTGAAACCATCTATCTCAAGAAAATTACGGTGAGGAATCTGTGGTCCCATGCCCGAGAGATTCGCTTATTCTTTAACCATGACTATAGTATTAATGAAACAGAGGTAGGAGATACTGCCGTATTCGATCCGCTCTTACGGACCATTTATCATTATAAGAGGAATGTGTACATTATGATAAATGGAAAGACATTGGAGGAGGGCATCTATCAGTTCAGCACAGGGGTAAAGCGATTTAACCATGCCGAGGGGACCTGGAGAGATGCGGAAGACGGGCAGCTTTCAGGAAATCCGATCGCTCAAGGCTCTGTTGATAGTACGGTGAGCTTTCGCTTAATGCTAGGCCGCCAAGAAGAATTACCGATGTGGTATTGGATCTCGATTGGAAAAACCCTAAGTGAAGTGAAAAAGCTTAATCAGTATGTATTAGACAGCGGACCAGACTCTTTGCTTGAGCGAGTGAAGGTATATTGGCACCGTTGGGTGAATAAGTCGAATCGCTCTTTTCATAATCTTCCTGAGGAGGTTGTGCAGCTTTATAAAAAAAGCCTGCTGATTGTTAGAACACAAACGGATCGAGAGGGAGCCATTGTCGCTGCAAATGATTCCGATATCCTGCAATACAACCGTGACCACTATAGTTATATGTGGCCTCGGGATGGAGCATTAGTTGCCTATGCGATGACGAAGGCTGGATATGAAGGGATGGTCAGTCCTTTCTTTGAGTTTTGTGCGAGGGCCCTTACAGAGGAAGGGTATCTTCATCATAAATACAATCCAGATGGCTCCGTGGGCTCAAGCTGGCACCCCTATGTAAACAATGGGAAATATCAGCTTCCCATTCAGGAAGATGAAACGGCGTTGGTTTTGTTTGCCTTGTGGGAACATTATTCTCAACATAAGCAAATTGAGTTTTCTCAGTCCTTGTATGCCAATCTGATACGCCCGGCGGCCAAATTTCTTATTCAATATATCGATGATCGGGTGGATTTGCCTAAAGCCAGTTATGATTTATGGGAAGAAAGAAGGGGAATATTTACCTTCACCGCGTGCAGTGTGTATGGAGGGTTAATGGCTGCAGCTAAATTCGCATTCTTGTTCGGGGATGATCGGCGAGGCCAAAGGTACCTAGAAACGGCTAACCGCATTCGCCATGGCATAGAAACGTACCTTTATGATGAAGAAATCGGAAGATTTATTCGCGGGATCTATGTTGACGAGGATGGATCCATTACAAAAGATTTGACTTTGGAAAGTAGTCTTTTTGCTCTTTTTGCTTTTCAGGTCTTTGATCCTGCTGACGAGCGAGTGGAACGAACGATGGTAGCCGTAGAAAAAGGCTTGACTGTTCACTCCAAGGTGGGAGGTATCTGCAGATATCAGAATGATTACTATTTCCAAAAATCCCAAGACATTGCCAACATTCCAGGCAACCCTTGGATTATATGTACCTTATGGATGGCGGACTGGCAAATAGCAAAAGCCAAGACGCTAGAAGAGTTGACTCAACCCTTGGAAACTTTAAAATGGGTGGTAGCCAGCTCTTTAGAAAGTGGTGTCTTGCCCGAACAGCTCGATCCCTATAACGGCAACCCCCTTTCAGTGGCACCGTTAACCTGGTCTCATTCCACTTTTGTCTTGACGGTTCTTAAGTATCTGGAAAGATACGAAGAGTTAAAATGAAAGAGGGTCCTCTTAAGGGCCCTTTTTACATGGAGATCTTTTCTTGTTCCTCACGGAAGCCTATGCTAAAATCCTATAGTACATATTGCCAGCTATGGAGGTTATTTATCTTGCTTTACTATATGATTGCGCTAATTGTATTTGTCGTGGACCAAGCAACCAAGTGGATTGTGGTAAGAAACATGGAATTAGGGCAAACCATTCCTTTAATCGAGGGAGTTTTTCACTTTACATCTCACCGTAATCGAGGAGCTGCTTTTGGAATTCTCCAGGACCAAAGATGGTTTTTCATAGTGATCACGCTGTTGGTAGTTGGAGGAATTATCTATTATTTACGCAAGTTAGGGAAAGATAATCCTAGAGTATCTCTTGCTCTATCTCTCATCTTAGGTGGGGCAGCAGGGAACTTTCTTGATCGGTTGCTTTTTGGAGAAGTGGTGGATTTCCTAGATTTCACATTAATTAACTTTCCGATTTTTAATATTGCAGATTCTGCTATTGTGATTGGTGTAGGTCTTATGATATGGGATACCATCTTAGAAATGAAGAGAGAGAGGAGGGGTTAGTATGTCAACGTTCGAACGATATGACTGGGTAATTGAGCCTAGTGAAGAAGGCGAGCGTATAGATAAGTATTTGGCAGAAATAAGCGAGGATTGGACGCGTTCGCAGGTTCAAAAATGGATTAAAGAAGGTCTTGCTGAAGTCAATGGTCAGCCTGCCAAAGGGAATTATCGGCTATCCGCAGATGATGAAGTTACATTACGGGTACCACCTGCCGTTGAGTTAAATATCCAACCGGAAAAAATGGATCTTGAAATTGCCTACGAGGATTCGGATGTTATTGTAATCAATAAGCCAAGAGGATTAGTTGTCCATCCCGGAGCAGGTCATTATACAGGAACCCTTGTGAATGCGCTGCTCCATCATTGTCAGGATTTATCGGGGATTAATGGTGTCCTTAGACCAGGCATCGTTCATCGTATTGATAAGGATACTTCAGGCCTTTTGATGGTCGCGAAGAATGATAAAGCGCATCTTTCTCTGGCTCATCAATTGAAAGAACATACCGTCAATCGGAAATACTTGGCCTTGGTACATGGCGTTATTCCTCATGAAAAGGGAACCATTGATGCTCCGATTGGTCGCGATCCTAAAAACCGACAGCAAATGGCGGTTGTATTCGAGAATTCCAAAGAAGCTGTCACGCACTTTGTGGTGTTGGAAAGGTTTGCTGAGCATACGTTAGTGGAATTAAAGCTTGAAACGGGACGTACTCACCAGATTCGCGTTCATATGAAGTATATTGGCTACCCGCTTGTAGGAGATCCTAAATATGGACCGAAAGGGGATCATGCTGAGATTGAAGGACAAGCGTTACATGCAGCCATTCTGGGCTTTCACCATCCGCGTACGGAAAAATACCTTGAGTTTACAGCTCCCCTTCCAGAAGATATGGTTAAACTAGCGGAACAATTTCGTCAATTGAGGTAGCTATTGACAGAACTCTCGGTTCATGGGATACTTTCTATAAATTTTATAGCAGAACCTTTAAACTCAGTCCTGAGAGGCTGACAAGGTTGTCGGATTGCATTTATAGGCAAACTAGTTTTGTCTATACCAAGGGATTACCCTGAGTAATTTTCCCTTATTTGATGCTATGCGTAGGCTTCTTGTCAGTGACGGGAAGCCTTTTTCGCATTCCAAGTGAAAACTTTCCATATTCTGAACAGATCGAGACATACTAAGAAAGCAAAGAGGAGGGTGTAGGAGTGGGAATCGTAATAAAAAACGGAAAAGTGCTCCAAAATGGTGAATTAGTACCTCGAGATATTTTGATTATCGATAAAGTAATTTCTAAGATAGCAGAGCAGATCGATAGTCAGGGACATAAAGAGATCGATGTTAAGGGCAAATGGGTGTCGGCGGGTTTTATTGATATGCACGTTCACTTGCGGGAGCCCGGCTTTGAAGCGAAGGAAACCATCGCTACAGGTACAGCTGCTGCAGCTAGAGGAGGGTTTACGGCTATTGCTTGTATGCCTAACACGAAGCCGGTCACTGATCGGGTGGAAGTCGTGAAATATATTAAAGAAAAAGCCCAAAGAGAAGGCGTGGTTCGGGTACTGCCGATAGGAGCGATTACCATTCGTGAGCTGGGTGAGGAATTAACCGACATGGCCGCCATGAAGGAATACGGCATTGTTGGGGTGTCTGATGATGGCGTAGGCGTTCAGAGCAGCCGTATGATGAAAGAGGGCATGAAAAGGGCTGCGAAGGCAGGGCTTCCGGTCATTGCCCATTGTGAAGACGAGACGCTGGCAAAAGGCGGCTTCATTCATGAAGGTACGTTTTCAGCTAAGCATGGGCTTAAGGGCATCCCTAATGAGGCGGAAGCCATCCATGTCGCTAGGGATATTCTTTTGGCGGAAGCGACAGGGGTTCATTATCACGTCTGCCATATCAGTGCCGAACAGTCTGTTCGCCATGTGAGGTACGCCAAGGAAAAGGGAATTAAGGTAACCACGGAGGTTTGCCCTCACCATCTGATTTTGACCGATGAGGATATTCCGGCAAACCTGGACAGTAACTTTAAGATGAATCCCCCACTCCGTTCGTCGGAGGACCGAGCTGCCCTCATTGAGGCATTGAAAGATGGAACGATCGATATTATCGTAACGGATCACGCTCCGCATACCGAAGAGGAAAAAAAGCGCGGACTGGCTTTAGCTCCGTTCGGCATTGTGGGGTTGGAGACGGCTTTTCCTTTACTCTATACACACCTCGTATTAACCGGAGATTTTACGCTAGAAGAAATCGCAAATAAGATGACGAGCAAACCGGCTGAGCTGTTTGGCTTGCCTTGGGGACGCCTAGAAGAAGGTGCGATAGCCGATTTGACTGTCGTCGACCTCGAGACGGAGCGCGAAGTCAATCCGTTGGAGTTTGCAAGCAAAGGAAAGAATACGCCTTTTACGGGATGGAAGCTAAAAGGCTGGCCCATGATGACGATGGTGGATGGGTCCATTGTATGGAAGCGCGAGGAAGTATTAAAGACTGTATAATCATGAAGCAAAGAGAGGGTGGAGCGAAATGTTAGCTAGATTAATTTTAGAGGATGGCACCGTATTTTCCGGAAAATCCTTTGGAGCAGCAAGAGAATCCTATGGAGAGGTCGTTTTTAATACAGGCATTACTGGGTATCAAGAGGTGTTGTCTGATCCCTCCTACTGCGGCCAGATCGTGACTATGACTTATCCGCTAATCGGAAACTACGGCATTAACCGAGATGACTTTGAATCCGTAAGGCCCTTTATCCATGGCTTTGTGGTGAGAGAGCATGCGGAGCTGCCAAGCAATTTCCGCAGTCAGCAAACCTTGGATTCTCTTTTGAAGGAATATGATATACCAGGGATTAGCGATATAGATACGCGCCGATTAACCAGAAAGATTCGCCAGTTCGGAACGATGCGTGGGGTCATCACGACCTCGGATGCCAAGGTGGAAGAGTTCTTGTCATCCTTGCAGCAATCTGGAAACATGAATGACCAAGTTTCCCGGGTTTCCACGAAAAGTGTATTTACGGTACCCGGCAGAGGGCCCCGTATCGTGGTGGTGGACTTCGGCTCCAAGAGCGGAATTCTACGCGAACTTACGCAAAGAGATTGCGATGTGATCGTGGTTCCTTACAACACCGATGCAAAGGAGATTAACCGCCTTCGACCAGACGGAATTCTCCTGTCGAATGGACCTGGAGATCCCAAGGATGTAGGAGAAGCGGTCACGATGATCAAAGATGTTCTTGGTAAATACCCGCTGTTCGGCATTTGTTTAGGGCATCAGCTGTTCGCCTTGGCGTGCGGAGGAAACACGGAAAAGATGAAGTTTGGACATCGCGGAGGAAACCAGCCAGTTAAGGAGCTTGCAACCGATCGTACCTTCATCACGTCACAGAATCACGGCTTTGCCGTAACGAAAGAGTCTTTAGTCGGTACGGAGTTAAACATCTCTCATATTGCTATCAATGACGATACGATTGAAGGATTAGAGCATAAGACTCTGCCAGCTTTCTCGGTCCAGTATCACCCAGAGGCAGCTCCTGGCCCTTATGATTCAGGTTATCTATTTGATCGTTTTCTAGACATGGTAGAAAAGCACAAGAAGGAGGTAAGTCCTTATGCCATTACTCGCTAATTTGAAGAAAGTCCTTGTTATTGGTTCAGGCCCTATCGTGATCGGACAAGCTGCGGAGTTTGATTATGCAGGTACGCAAGCATGTGAGGCACTTAAAGAAGAAGGTTTAGAAGTGGTATTAATCAACAGTAATCCTGCAACGATCATGACGGATACAAACATTGCAGACAAAGTATATATTGAGCCGCTCACGGTTGAGTTTGTTTCGCGTGTGATTCGCCAGGAAAAGCCAGATGGTCTTCTTGCTACACTAGGCGGTCAAACGGGATTGAACTTAGCCAAGGAGTTGGACGAGGCCGGTATCTTGCAGGAAGAAGGAGTTAAGCTCTTAGGGACGGACTTAGAAGCCATCAAGAAAGCGGAAGACCGCGACTTGTTCCGAGCGCTCATGTACGAAATCAACGAGCCGGTGCCCGAGAGCGACATTATCCAAACCGTGGAAGAAGCAGTTGCCTTTGCCAATCGTATCGGCTATCCGATCATCGTTCGTCCTGCATACACCCTTGGGGGGACAGGCGGCGGTATCGTACACGATGAGGAAAGCTTAAGAGAAACGGTAGCTAGTGGCTTAAAGTATTCTCCAATCACCCAGTGCTTGGTTGAAAAAAGTATTGCAGGCTTTAAGGAAATTGAGTATGAAGTAATGCGTGATGATAAAGGCAACTCTATCGTGGTATGTAACATGGAAAACGTGGATCCAGTAGGAATCCATACTGGGGACAGTATTGTTGTGGCGCCAAGCCAAACGCTGTCAGACAGAGAATACCAAATGCTTCGCTCCGCTTCCCTAAAGATCATCAACGCCCTGAACATCAAGGGTGGATGCAATGTGCAGCTTGCGCTGGATCCATATAGCTTCCAGTACTATATCATTGAGGTTAACCCGCGGGTATCGCGTTCTAGTGCGTTGGCGTCCAAGGCAACGGGATATCCCATTGCGAAAATGGCAGCTAAAATTGCAGTCGGTTATACTCTAGACGAGCTGGAAAATCCAGTGACGAAGAGAACTTCCGCTTGCTTCGAGCCATCTCTGGATTATGTGGTAACTAAAATTCCAAGATGGCCGTTTGATAAGTTCATTTCTGCCAACCGTAAGCTAGGCACGCAAATGAAAGCAACCGGTGAAGTCATGGCGATCGGCAGAACCTTTGAAGAATCTATCTTAAAGGCTGTAAGATCCTTAGAGGTTGGGACCTATCATCTAGAGCTCAAGGAAGCAACGGGTCTTTCCCAAGAAGAACTCGATAAGCGCTTAGCGGTTGCAGATGATGAGCGAATTTTCCTACTGATGGAGGCGATTCGCCGCGGCATGACTCGCGACCAAATCCATGAATTAACGAAGATTGATCACTTCTTCTTAGATAAATTTGAGCGCATCGTAGCGTTTGAAGGTCGATTGAAAAACGAGTCTCTAAGTTTCGAACTTCTCCGTGATGCCAAACGTCTTGGTTTTGTAGACCGTAAAATTGCGGAGTTGACTGGATTGACGGAAGAAGAGCTGCGCATTCAGCGTAAAGAGCAAGGACTTGTTCCTGTCTACAAGATGGTAGACACTTGCGCGGCCGAGTTTGAAGCAGAAACACCTTACTATTACTCAACTTACGAAGAAGAGGATGAGCGTGAAGAAACCGGCAAGAAGCGTGTGATCGTATTAGGTTCTGGCCCGATCCGCATCGGTCAAGGGATCGAGTTTGATTACGCAACGGTTCATGCCGTGTGGGCCATTAAAGAGGCAGGATATGAAGCGGTCATTATTAATAACAACCCAGAAACCGTATCTACTGACTTTAATACTTCTGATCGCTTATACTTTGAGCCATTATTTATTGAAGATGTTTTGAATATCATTGATGTAGAAAAGCCAGAAGGCGTCATCGTCCAATTCGGTGGACAAACCGCAATCAACTTAGCCGAAGCTCTTGTAAAGAATGGTGTCCGCATCCTAGGCTCAGACTTGGAGAGTATCGATACAGCCGAAGACCGTGAGAAATTTGAGAAGCTGCTTCGTGAGCTGTCGATTGCTCAACCGCTAGGTAAAACCGTAACGAACGTAAATGCAGCCGTAGAAACGGCTAACGGATTAGGTTATCCCGTTCTTGTCCGTCCTTCCTATGTTTTGGGTGGCAGAGCGATGGAGATCGTTTATAACGAGAATGAACTATTAAGCTATATGGAACAAGCGGTGAAAATTAACCCGCAGCATCCGGTGTTAATTGACCGTTATATGCTAGGAAAAGAAGTGGAAGTCGATGCGATTTGTGACGGACAAGATGTGCTGATTCCAGGGATTATGGAGCATATCGAGCGTGCTGGAGTTCACTCTGGGGATTCGATTGCCGTGTATCCTCCTCAAAGTATCAGTCCTGAACTTAAAGATCAGTTGATCAAGATCACAACGAAAATTGCCCTAGGCCTAAAGGTTAAAGGCTTAGTCAATATTCAGTTTGTCATCCATGACAATCAGGTGTATGTGATCGAAGTGAATCCTCGTGCTTCGAGAACCGTTCCGTTCTTGAGCAAGGTAACCGGCATTCCAATGGCCAACCTAGCAACCAAAGTCATCATGGGCCATAGCATTCGGGAGGAAGGCTTTACGCCAGGATATCATCCGGAAGCTGAGCATATTTCTGTTAAGGTACCCGTATTCTCCTTCGCAAAACTGCGTCGCGTAGACATTACGCTAGGACCAGAAATGAAATCAACGGGAGAAGTCATGGGGCGCGACAAAAACCTTTCTAAGGCCCTTTATAAAGGACTGATTGCGTCAGGCATGAAGATTCCAGTTCACGGCAGCGTGCTTGTAACCGTAGCGGATAAAGATAAAGAAGAGGCGATGGACATTATTCGTGGGTTCTACGACCTTGGCTTTAAGCTTATGGCAACAAGCGGTACAGCCTCTTCTCTTGAAGAAGCTGGCTTTAAGGTGACAACCGTCAACAAGCTAACCGAAGGAACGCCAAACCTTCTTGATCAGATCCGAAATGGAGAAGCTAGTATCGTGATCAACACGTTGACCAAAGGAAAGACACCAGAGCGTGATGGCTTCCGCATTCGCCGTGAGGCAGTAGAAAATGGCGTGGTATGCTTAACTTCACTAGATACAGCCAGAGCGTTGCTGCGTGTTATAGAAACAATCACCTTTGGGGCGGAATCCATGCCGCAATTCATACAGCCCAAACGGGAGGCTGTACTTCATGGATAAAGGTTTATTAACCGTAATTAGCAATGAGCCAGTGGCGGACCGGGTTTTCCGGATCCGCCTTCAAGGCGATCTAGTCAAACTGATGGACTCCCCTGGTCAATTCCTGCATGTGAAGTGCGGACCGGGAATCGATCCCCTGCTTCGTAGGCCGATCAGCATTTGCGATGTGGACTTAGAAACGGCTACGCTGGATATGATTTACCGGGCAGAGGGCTCGGGGACCAGGATTCTAAGCGAGTCCGTGCCAGGTGCGGAGATCGATATCCTGGGGCCATTGGGCCATGGTTTTCCTGTTGGCCATCGCAAGGAGGGGGAGCATGCCCTCCTGATCGGTGGCGGGGTTGGGGTTCCTCCACTGCTTTACTTGGCGAAGCGCTTGGTGAAGCAAGGCGTAAAAGTGACGAGTGTCATTGGCTTCGGAACCACGGAACAGGTTTTCCTTGTCGAAGAACTGGGACAGCTGGGCGAGGTTTATGTAACCACGATCGATGGTTCAAGAGGACATAAAGGATTGGTTACAGATTTGTTAAATGAGCAATATGGGCTGGGTAACGCCTCTTGGGATGTACTTTATTCCTGCGGTCCTTTTCCTATGCTGAAGGCTCTACAGGATCGATATGCGGACAGCGATAAAGAAGGATACCTGTCGCTGGAGCAAAGAATGGGATGCGGAGTGGGCGCTTGTCTAGCTTGCGTATGTCCTGCTTCCGAAGAATCGGCAAAGTCCTATCAAAAAATTTGTTCCGATGGTCCCGTGTTTGAGATGAGGAAGGTGGTGCTGTCATGACTTCCTCTCGTTTAGCAGTGAATTTAGCGGGAATCGAAATGAAAAATCCAGTCATGCCTGCTTCAGGATGCTTTGGTTTTGGACGTGAATATTCTCGTTTTTATGATTTGAATCGGTTGGGTGCTATTGCTGTAAAGGCCACAACCGTGGAAGAGCGACTTGGCAATCCAACCCCACGAGTGGCGGAAACGCCAGGCGGGATGTTAAATGCCATTGGGCTCCAGAATCCGGGAGTAGAAAAAGTGGTTGCGGAAGAGCTTACCTGGCTTGAACAGTTTGACACGCCGATTATCGTAAACATTGCGGGTACGACCACCGAGGATTATGTTGAAGTCGCCGACCGCATCTCTAAAGTGAAAAATGTAGCGGCGCTCGAGTTGAACATTTCCTGTCCGAATGTCAAGTGCGGAGGGATAACGTTTGGGACGGATCCTGTTATTGCAGGGGAGCTTACAAAGGAAATCAAAAAGGTAAGCGACGTTCCCGTGTTCGTGAAGCTTTCCCCGAATGTGACCGACGTGGTGTCGATCGCCAAAGCTGTAGAGGAAGCGGGCGCGGATGGGCTAAGTATGATCAATACGTTGCTAGGCATGAGAATCGATTTGCGAACACGCAAGCCGATCTTAGCCAACCAAGTAGGTGGGCTTTCCGGTCCTGCTATTAAGCCAGTAGCGATTCGCATGATTTGGCAAGTCAGCCAACAAGTGAATATTCCAATTATTGGAATGGGTGGAGTTCACTCGGCGGAAGATGTGATTGAATATTTCTTGGCTGGAGCTACGGCGGTTGCTGTGGGGACGGCTAATTTTGTGGATCCGTATGCTTGTCCAACGATTATCGATGAGCTTGAAGGATGGCTAGATAAGATGGGTGTTCAATCCATCACAGAATTAATTGGCGCGGGGTGGAAATCGTGAGCATAAGGGATCGGATCATTATTGCCCTAGACTACTCAGCCGGTGAAGAGGCTCTAGCTTGTGCAAGAAAGCTGCAAGGAACAGCCAGCTATGTCAAAGTCGGCATGCAGTTGTATTATGGCGCTGGCCCAAGCATAGTCGCTTCTCTTAAAGAGATGGGACTTAAGGTGTTTGTAGACTTGAAGGTTCATGATATTCCCAATACAGCCAAGGGAGCGATGCGAAGCTTGGCCTCACTCGGGGTGGATATGGTGAACGTCCATGCTGCTGGAGGCAGGGAAATGATGGCGGCTGCCCGCGAAGGCTTGGAAAAAGGAGCGGGGAACGGGCATAAGCCACTATTGATCGCCGTCACGCAGTTAACCAGTACAACTCAACAGGTAATGAATGAGCAAATCGGCATACCAGGTACGATTGCGAATTCCGTTCAGCAGTACGCTAGATTGGCCAAAGAGGCGGGATTGGATGGAGTTGTCGCCTCCCCTCTGGAAGTGCAGCTGGTAAAGGAAACCTGTGGAGCCGAGTTTATTACGGTGACCCCGGGGATTCGGCCAATAGGTGCAGACACGGGTGACCAGAAGCGAATTACAACGCCAGAAATGGCGATTAGCATCGGTTCGGATTACATCGTGATTGGTAGGCCGGTCACACAGGCGCAAGATCCGGCAGCGGCCTTGTCACAAATCATAGAAATGGTGAGGAATGAAAATGGAACAACGTGAAAAGCAGATTGCGAAAAAGTTGCTGGAGATTCGAGCTGTCCATCTAAGACCAGAGGAACCCTTTACTTGGACGTCGGGGCTACGCTCCCCGATCTACTGTGATAATCGGATGACGATGTCTTATCCGGAAGTGCGCAAGATGGTGGCGGAGTCCTTCGCTGAAGTGATTCGGGAGAAGTACGGTCAAGCCGATGTTATTGCCGGAACGGCTACAGCTGGAATACCCCATGCCGCGTGGGTTGCCGACCTGCTTGGGTTGCCGATGATCTACGTGCGTGACAAAGCGAAAGGCCACGGACGCAATAACCAGATCGAAGGGGTCTTGAAGCCGGGCCAGAAGGTCGTCGTCATTGAGGACTTGATTTCTACCGGAGGAAGCTCCATTAAGGCGGCAGATGCTGTAAAAGAAGCGGGCGGAGAAGTGCTGTCGGTACTGGCGATCTTCTCTTACCAATTTGCCAAAGCGGAACAAGCTTTTGTAGAAGCAGGCTATCCATTTGAGACGATGAGCAACTATACTGCTCTCTTGGAGCAGGCGAAAGAGGACGGAATTCTGCAGCAAGAGCAGGTCAATGAATTGGCTCAGTGGCGAGTGGATCCCGAGGCCTATACGACGAAATGGAATAGCTAAGATCAACTTGGGTAAAGTAAGAAGGAAACTTTATCTAGGAGATGATTGCGTATGGAACGGAAGAAAGTGAGAACCGAAGGTTCACTACAGGACATGGCCGAAATGGCAGGAGTAGATGAGCAAACCATCCAAGGCGCTATCAACAAAGTGGAAGAAGCGGCGCAGATTGATGTGGAAGTGCCGGAGGAGAAGTAGACGATTAATAGAGAATCCCCCGACTCAAAAGCGAGCGGGGGATTCTTTTTTAATGTAGCGCGCCCAGGTAAGCCGTTAATTACTAGTTGGTGAGAGTCCAACCGAGGTAAGAGCCAAGTCGCCTCGTAGCTGATGGACAGCTGGTGGAGAAATCCTAAGGTTGAAGCTCCATGACAAAG
>JBEQAI010000017.1:0-18905 GCA_041640415.1 Ammoniphilus sp.
GCAATCAATTAATGAAGACCTGCCAAAGGTGTTTACAATCAGAAAGCATTTATTACTAAAAAAGAAAAAAGCAGAGAGTCTCTGCTTTTTTTTTATGCTTTTTCAGCTTTACGCTGCTCTAGTCGCTGCATAATCTTAGGTAAGAATGGAACGGTTAAGGAAACGCATACAGCAAACACCACTTCAGCTACCACGATAAATTTTACAAATTCACTCATCATTTCACTCATTTTTATTCCTCCCCGTGTATCCTTTTTTCCAGAATAAACTATAGATAGATTTAGTGTCAATGTTTTTTTCACAATATTGTCACACATTTTTCTTATAACGTTCACAATTTAAGTGAGTTTTATCTTGATTTTACTTTTATTAAACAAAATAACTAGGCTAATTCCGAATATTCGCGGTAAAAGGGGGTGGAGGAATCACGCAGCCTTATTACCAATAAGATAGTAGTAGTCCATGTTTTCAGCTTGGGTGAAAGGAGAGACGGATAATGGATAAGGTGAACGCTAGCTTGTTGATTCATTTGGCTCATATCAAGGAAGAGTTTAGTAAAGGGAAACTTACACTATTCTGCGGGGCGGGAGTGTCTGCTGACTCAGGCATACCGATTTGGAATCATCTTTTAAAAGACTTGCTTTCCGAACTTTTCATGAAAAAGATTGGACAAGATGAAATATCCCCTAAGGTCCTAGCTCAAATTTATTTAGAATACTTTAAGCGATCCCCGTTAATTGTTCTTCAATACTTAAAAATTCAATTAGGCTCGGATTTTCTTTCTTATGTGAGAGGGGCTCTCTACCGCAAACAGCCAGCAAGCAATGAGCTGGTGGAGGTCATCGTTGATCTGTGCCGCCCGCAACGCGAGCGTAAGTCATTACACTCCATTATTACCTTTAATTTTGATGATGTGATCGAGAAAAATCTTGAGATCAATAAAATCAGGTACAAATCCATTTCAAAGGAAGGCGAACGATATCTCCCGTCTGAACTCCCGATTTATCATGTTCACGGCTTCTTGCCGAGGCAAGGGGATCTTTCCGACTTTAACATCGTCTCAAGTGAAGATGCCTACCATTCCCAATTTATCGATCCCTTCAGCTGGTCCAATCTAGTTCAACTCAACCACCTCAACCAAAACTTATGCTTGTTTATCGGGCTCAGCTTGACAGATCCAAACTTGCGCAGGCTGTTAGATGTTTGCATGAGGAAAAAGCCCGATAAAGTATTGAAAAATCACTATGTTTTTAAAAAAAGATATAAACAGGATGAGGTTCATAGGCATATTGAAGAATTAGGGATTAAAGAAAAATCAAATGACTATACAACGATTTTTATTGAGACTGCTGAAAAGTTTGAGGAGCAAGATGCTAATAATCTGGGGCTAAACGTCATATGGGTCAATGATTTTCAAGAGATTCCTCTGCTTCTTAGACAGCTAACACAGGATTGATTGTACATCGAAAGTAAACTTGATAAGATGGGGGTAGCATGGGAAAGGTTGTGAATAAAATGAAATATTTGGTTGCCCTGCTTATCATTGTACCTACTATTGAAATCTGGGGATTAATTACAGCAGGTCAAGCTTTTGGCTGGTTACCTACGCTCGCCTTAGTCATTCTGACAGGTGTTATTGGAGCCTGGCTTGCGAAAAGAGAGGGACTACAGATTTTCCGTTTAGCACAGGCACAAATGCAAAGGGGGGAACTTCCTGGAGAAATGATACTTGACGGCATCCTCGTGTTTGCTGGGGGATTAGTTCTGCTTACACCGGGGTTCTTTACAGATGCAGTCGGTTTTCTCTGTTTATTCCCTGCCACTCGCAGCTTGTTGAAAACGTATTTGAAGGCTTGGTTAAGGAAAAACATACAGAATGGAAATTTTCGAATTTATGGCGGGAATTTTCGAAGATGGTAGACTTCGCGCTGCAGCTGCGCGGGGTCTTTTTCTTTCGGGGCGTTTGATCAAGCTAGGACTCTGCAGTAAAATAGGGAGGAAACAAATCAACGAAAGGGAGAAGAAATTGATGCAATTTAAGTTGGAACGGATTGAGGATAAAGTTGAGTTCTTTGAAGCTTTTGATTTAAAAAGACTTGAGAAATTAATTGATGAACAAATTGAAAATAACAAAGCGTTACTGCTGCATGTGCAATCGGTCCACCATCAGGTGACGCTTGATCCTACATCTGGGAAGAGACTGTATACTGCCGCTGTGCATTTCAAGGCAAAGTGATGGGGGAAGTCCAAGAACCGATCTTGAAAATAGAGCATCTCGTTGGAGGCTATCTGAAGAGAAAACCGGTTTTGCATGATATAAACTTTGAGGTGCATAGCAACGAAATTGTTGGATTAATTGGCTTGAATGGGGCAGGAAAAAGTACAACCATTAAACATATCCTGGGATTGTTAGAACCCGTGGAAGGCACGATTCGTATCCATGGGATATCTAGGCAGGAAAAGCGGGAGCTTTACCAATCGAAACTGACCTACATACCCGAGGCACCTATTTTTTATGAACAGCTAACCTTATGGGAGCATCTCGAACTAACGGCAATGGCCTATGACTTACACGAGAGTTGGGCCGAGACTGCCAGCTTGCTATTGCAGGAATTCCGAATGGAGAAGATGAAACACTGGCTGCCCGAGACTTTTTCGAAAGGTATGAAGCAAAAGCTCATGATTATCTGCGCTTTTCTTGCACGACCTTCGTTATACGTCATTGATGAACCTTTTCTTGGGCTAGATCCAAGGGCTATTCAATCCTTGTTGGCACTAATGGACAAAAGAAAAGAGGAGGGGAGCGGGATTCTTGTCTCCACCCATATTCTCGCTACTGCGGAGCGCTTTTGTAATCGTTTTGTCCTGCTCCACGAAGGAAGGATCTTGCTTCAGGGTACACTCCGTCAACTTCAGCAGCAAACCCAGCTGGAACAAGCAAGCCTGGACGAGATCTTCATGAGAGTCACAGAGGTTAGTCGCGATGAATAGCATTCGTAAACTATGGTTTGATCGAGTCGCCTGGTTTTGGAACGATGCGATCAAATACCTCAAAATCATACTTGTCGGCTATGCTTATTTACCTCTTATTTTACTTATTGTGATGGCATATTTGTACCACTATTTGCTGAAGGTGATCCCTCTGGAATGGGAGTTCGGTTGGATTCTGGCTCCGCTGTTAACAATCGCGATCACGAGGAGTCCGGTGAGGACCTTTATAAAAAAACCAGACCCCTTGTTTTTGTTCCCGATGGAGCATCGCTTAACCGATTATTTTCGCGCGAGTCTACTGTATAGTGCTCTTGTCCAGGGGTTTTCGCTATTTTTTATGTTTTTGTTGCTATCGCCCTTATATTACGCCAAGATCTCACCTAGCTCGGGTGATTTTTATCAGGCGTTTATCCTGCTGTTAGGGGTTAAATGGTCCAATGTTTGGGCGGCTTGGAATGAATCTCGTCTTCCACAGCTTGCTCGAGGCGTTCATGTTGTAGGGCGTAGTGGGCTCAATTTCTTGATTTGTCTGTATTTATTTCATATCCCCCTGATCCCCGGAACTCTTCTGTTAGCTCTCTGGGTAGGATGGATTCTGTATTATGCAGGTGTATGGAAAAAGACACGTCTCCACTGGCCCAACCTTGTTCAAAAGGAGGAAGAGAGTCAGGCTCGTTTTTATTCCTTTGCCCAATGGTTCATGGATGTTCCGCACTATACGGTTCGAATCAAGAAGAGAACACTCTGGGTCAGACTGCTTCAGAGGATTCCGCTTCTCCCTAAAAAGGGGCACTTCTATCTTTATTCGCGATCCCTCTTGCGATACAGGGATGTATCCAGCCATTATTTCCGATTAACGGTTTTTGGAGGAGTATTTTTGTTAGCTATGCCTCCTTCAGGGATTGGGGTCACCATCGTGTTCCTCTTCAGCCTCGCTTCGAACGCCATACAGCTCATGAACGCCTGGAACCGGCTGAAGGTTTCGTTTTGGGATCGAATTCATCCTTTTCCGGCAAACAGCCGAAAAAAAGGATTCCAACGTGTTTTATTTCTGTTCCTTTTCCTGCAATCGGTTCTGATGAGCGTAGTGCTGGCTAAGAATGGGCTCCTATGGTTGGCGAGCTATGTGTTGTTAGGTTTATTTTTTTCTTATCTCGTTTCGTACCCGATCATGGGTCGAAAAATAGATAAAGCTTTAACACTTGAGACATAATTCCCAAGTGTTATTTTTCTTTATCACACTTTTTATCCTACAGCATATGTATGTTATCAGATGGTATACAATATACGAAATAACCTTTAACGGTTGAAAGGATGACATACAGTATGTGCGGAATTACAGGGTGGATTGATTGGCAAAGAGATTTATCGAACGACTATGATACATTGAAAAAAATGGTGACTCCCTTATATAATCGCGGACCGGATGCAGAGGGAGTTTGGTTATCCCCGCGTGCTGCTTTCGGTCACAGACGACTTGTAGTCGTGGACCCCGAAGGGGGAGCACAGCCCATGAAAGGGAAGGTAGGGGACCGCGATTATACTATCGTTTATAATGGAGAGCTCTACAACACCGAGGATATTCGCAAAGAATTACTAGACCTTGGCTACCGCTTCCGGTCGCATTCTGATACAGAAGTTCTGCTGACTGCCTTCATGGAATGGGGAGAAGGCTGTCTAGGGAAATTAAATGGAATCTTCGCCTTTGCGGTCTGGGATGAAGCGCAGCAGCGTTTGTTTATCGCCAGAGACCGATTAGGGGTGAAACCTTTATTTTATACTCAAATCGGAAGTTCACTGCTATTCGCCTCGGAACTGAAATCCTTATTGGGGCATCCGCTTGTACAGCCGGACATCACGCAGGAAGGTTTAGCAGAGCTTCTTGTCATGGGACCATCCAGATCGCCTGGACATGGAATTTTTCGAGGGGTAAAAGAACTGCTGCCAGGGCACTTTCTCATCTATGATCGAAGTCGCTTGAAAGAGTCGCCATACTGGAGTCTCGTTAGCCAGCCTCATGACGAATCGCTGGATGAGACGATTGAAAAGGTGCGAGCATTGTTCCAGGATGCGGTCAAGCGGCAACTGGTTGCCGATGTTCCTGTGTGCACCCTCTTGTCAGGCGGTCTAGACTCGAGTGCTATTACGGCCATTGCTGCTCTTAGCTATCAAGATGAGGGAAAGGGACCTCTACACACCTTCTCAGTGGATTATGAAGGGAATGATAAATACTTTAAAACAAACGAGTTTCAACCGAATGCTGACGGTCCTTGGATCAAGAAAGTGGTGGACCACTTCGGGACGATCCATCACTCGATCACGGTGAATACCGATCAATTGGTTGAAGCGCTCAAAGAAGCAGTACACTTTCGAGATTTGCCTGGGATGGCAGATATTGATGCCTCTCTCTATCTGTTCTGTAAAGAAATCAAGAAGCAAGCAACTGTAGCTCTCTCTGGGGAATGTGCAGATGAAGTGTTTGGCGGGTATCCATGGTTTCACCGCTCGGAGCTGTGGTCCGATTCCCGATTTCCATGGACGCGAAATCTAGATTTTAAGCTTGGTTTTTATTCACAGGACGTCAAGGCTGCCCTAAACGCCGAACATTACATGGCGGAACGTTATCAGCAAGCGGTTGCTGAGGTTCCGCGCCTGGCTGGAGAAGAGGCGTCAGAAGAGAAAATCAGAGAAATGTTTTACTTGAACCTAACAAGATGGATGCCTACCTTACTCGATCGGAAAGATAGAATGAGCATGGGCGTAGGATTAGAAGTTCGTGTGCCTTTTTGTGATCATCGTCTAGTGGAGTATGCCTGGAACATCCCATGGGAAATGAAAACAAGCGGAGACCGCGAAAAAGGATTGCTGCGCCGTGCGCTTCAAGGAATTTTGCCACAGGACGTAGTAACCCGCAAGAAAAGTCCTTACCCCAAAACCCATAATCCCGCCTATCTCGAAGCCACCACTCAATGGCTGAACGAAATCCTCGAAGATTCCCAGGCTCCCATTCTTCCGCTTATTGATGCCCGTGTGCTTCAAGCGTTTATGCAACAGCCGAATTTGACTGCTCTTCACATTCCATGGTTTGGTCAGCTGATGAACGTTCCACAGTGGCTTGCTTATCTCGCTCAATTAAACACGTGGATGAAAGAGTATAACGTTAGAATCGTATAATTAGGTTATAGGCAGATATAAGGGACGAAGAACACAGCTCTTCGTCCCCATTCATAGTTATATGGATATCTATATATTTACCTGACCATGCCATTTATTCCTCATGACTAAGGTGATCAGCTTGTCCAACTGTTGACTGAGCGAAATTACATCTGGATGTTGAAAATTAAAGTTATGCTTCGCAGCCGTTTGCTCTAGTTGCTCTTTTAACATTAATATTTCTTCGTCCACGTTAGCTTGTGTAAGCACTTCAACGCCTTCTTCCTTTACTGTATTAGCGACGAAAACCAAGATACTAGTTTATAGTAATGGAAAAAGCGATCCATTTCGATCATTTTCGCTCGTCATTTCATGACGATTCTCGACACAGCCGTTTAATTAAGGTGTCAACAGTTTCTAGGTCTTCGAGACCTTCAAACCATTTGCAATCTGGTGCAATCAATTCGTACTTATGATTCGTTTGCTCGCCCTTGAGTAAGATAAACCATTGATCTTGATAGGGGATTTCGACACCGATATCCAGAATCTCTCGATTATAGTCTTTTTTAATCCGCGACTCTGGAAACCACTCCTTAATTGACGCAAACTCCAGCTTCTCTTTATCTTGGTGAGGTAAGGTCATTCCCTTTCGCTCCTATCCGAGTTTTTTCCATTTCTATTATCATACCATGTTTAGGCATCCAGGGGGAGGGTAACGGTCACTTGGGTACCTTGATCAACCTGACTCTTGACACGAATTGTTCCATTATACATTTCTATAATTCGTTTACACACGACTAGTCCTAAACCTGTACCCTGCTTTTTTAACGTGAAGAAGGGGTCGAAAATTTTATCCAGCGATTTCTCAGGGATCCCTTGGCCAGTATCTGTAATCACCAAGTCGCAAGAACCAAGTCGCACCTCAAGAGTAATGGAGAGATGTCCCCCGTTTGGCATGGCCTCTAAGGCGTTTTTGCTCAAGTTGAGGATGACTTGCTTCATAAGATCTCTTGAGCAATTGACAAGTATAGGATTGCGATTGGACGAAACGGCAACGTCTACCTTTGATAAATGAGCTTCCGACTCAATGAGGGGGACAACCTCTGCTAAGATGTCTATGATATTGTTTTCCGACGATTCATGCACAGTAGGCTTCCCTAAAACAAGCAGCTCGGACACAATCGAATTAATCCGATCGATTTCTTGTTGGATGACGGAGAAGTAAAATTGATCCTGCTCATCCTGGTGTCTTTCGCTCAGCAGCTTGGTTAGGCCCTTAATCCCGGTGAGAGGATTTCGGATTTCATGTGCTGTACTCGCTGCAAGTCCGCCAATAAGCTCCATTTTTTGGGCGTCATTCTGTAATTTCTCCAGTTTGATTTGACGTTGCAGCTGGTAATACTTAAATAGGAGAAACAAAATGTGAGTGAGGATGAAGCTTAGCCCGATCGATATAATCAAGCTAGAGAATTTCCATTGCCAACTGAGGTTTGGCAAACGGACGGAAACATACCATGGAATGCGTGAAGTTGCCACAGTCGCTTGTAAGCTCGTGCCCTCCATTTGCTGTCCAATGGTGAATAGCTCTTGTCCCGTTTCGTCTAGGACTCCAATCTCTTCCTCTTTCTGCAGCGTACTAAGATGCTCTTGTATCACATCCAGTCTAACGCTCCCGATTAATACTCCGAGTACACGGTCGTTTTTTATTACAGGCGTGGCAATAGATACGATAAATCGGCCTGTGACACGCCCAAGATGAGCGTTTGAAATCGTCGTTTTTTGGGTGGAAAGAGCCGCCTTAAAATAGTCTCGATCCATTAGATTAATTTTTTTGGGGAGCTGATTCGAACCGAGCAAAATGTCTCCTAACGGACTGACCCAATAGAATCCCGAAAAACGGGCATCTTTATCATGAGTTCCTTTAAGAAGTTCTTCAATCCTGCCTGGTTCCGCATCTTCTAGGTTGATTAGAAGAGCCATGGCTTCTAGTCGACCAATGGTTTCCCCTATGAAACTATCAATATTCATGGCATGTTGACTAGCGTAGCCTTGTGCAGATTGCTCAATTCTTTCTCTTTCTCGTTCAACCACAAATTGCATGTAAGTGTAAGTAATCAAAATCGAGGGAAGCACTACAATAAATAGATATAACATGAGATGGTGGAACCACTTAGGTTTAGTCACGGCTGTTCTCCTTCAAGGTCGTTACCCACCTATTATACCTTTATTAAATGGGAGGATAAATAAAAAGGTTGCCTCGTGAAGGCAACCTAATCATACCATTTTATGCGGTTTCTATTTCACTAGCTTTACTAAGATTGTTCTGAGCAATAGCAAGCTCCCGAAGTTTATATTTTTGGATTTTTCCTGATGCGGTCATAGGGTACTCTTGTACTAAATGTACATAGTAAGGAATCTTATACCGAGCGATTCTACCGTCACAGAACGCTTTCACTTCATCGGGAGATAGGGTTTCCCCTTCTTTTACTTTTACAAAGGCTGCGACTTGTTCCCCATAGCGCTCATCTGGAACCCCTACTACTTGAACATCAAAAATCTTAGGATGGGTATAGAGAAATTCTTCGATTTCACGAGGGTAAATGTTTTCGCCGCCGCGAATAATCATATCCTTCAGTCGACCCGTGATTTTGACGTAACCCTGCTCATCCATGGTCGCGAGGTCACCGGTATGGAGCCATCCCTCAGCATCAATGGCCTTGCTGGTTTGTTCAGGCATGTTGTAATAGCCTTTCATCACATGATATCCCCGTGTGCATAATTCTCCTTGAACGGTTCGGTCCACTTCCTCGCCTGTAGCAGGATCTACAATCTTTATTTCCACATTCTTCAGTGCCCTGCCGACAGTGGAGACCCTAAGCTCAATACCATCATTATATCTCGTTTGCGTAATGACAGGAGAGGACTCTGTCTGGCCATAGGCTATCGTAACTTCTTTCGCGCCCATGAGATCAACGACCTTTTTCATAACCTCGATAGGGCAGGGGGAGCCAGCCATAATGCCGGTACGCAAACTGGATAAATCGTATGTATGAAACTTTGGATGATTAAGCTCAGCGATAAACATGGTAGGTACCCCATAGAGCGCAGTACATCTTTCTTTTTCCACCGCCTCGAGCACCCGCTCAGGATCAAAGGTGACTAAGGGAACCATGGTTGCGCCTGTAGCAACGGACGCTAATGTTCCCATGACGCAGCCGAAGCAGTGAAAAAAAGGAACGGGAATGCAGATTTTATCGTGCTCGGATATCCTTTGGCTTTCTGCCACGTTCAGGGCATTGTTGATGATATTGTTATGGCTGAGCATGACGCCTTTAGGAAAGCCTGTTGTTCCCGATGTGTATTGCATGTTGATTACGTCTTCTGGCTTAAGTTGGGCTTGGCGGGTAGTTAGATCCATGTCACAGATAGAGGAACCTTGATGAAGTAGATCACGCCAGTTATACATGCCAGGTTTTGTTTCTTCACCAAGATAAATGACATTCTTTAATTTCGGCAAACGTTGAGATTGAAGCTGGCCTGGCAAGGCGTCTTTAAGTTCCGGACATATCTCGTAAATAATATCGGTGTAGCTTGTTCCGCGATAGCCGTCAATGAGCAATAAGGTGGTGGAGTCGGACTGGTGCAATAAATATTCCAATTCATGGGCCCGATAACTTGTGTTAACGGTTACAAGAACAGCTCCCATTTTAGCTGAAGCAAACTGAGTAATGACCCACTCCGGCACATTGGTTGCCCAAATAGCGATGTGCTCCCCTTTTTGGATACCAAGGCTCATCAGTCCTTTAGCCACTTGATTACATGTTTCTTGAAACTGTTTATAGCTGTATCGAAGATCTCTTTCCACATAAACCACAGCATCTTTATCTGGGTATTGGGCTGTGGTTGAATCTAATAAGTCCCCGATCGTCGTATAGTGAAGCTCTGCCATGTCACTCCTCCTCATCCTTTGTCTCATTTTTTCAACCCCAGAATCTCTTCTACAAGATATGGTAAATTTCCTGCTAAAAATGTTACCGTTTACAAGAATTTCACTTCCCGTTTTTAATTCTCATTGGTTATGTTATAATACCTTACATAATATTGTCGGGAGGGAGAAAACCATGAATGTAAACTCTCACCTGAATCATCGGCAGATTCTAGAAGTAGCAGTGAAGGCTACTAGGGAGACTATTTTTTCCTCCATAGCTGCAATAAATAAGCTTCACGATCAAGTTCACCGGGAAGCACTGGAGGCGATCGATCTGAAACTCAGATCGAAGCATTTGTTGCCTGAATATTCCTTTAGCTTTTTAGAGATGGGTAGTGGGGGAAGGCAGGAGAGAACTCTCTGGACGGATCAAGACAATGCTGTGATCTTTTCTTGTAGGGAAGAAGACCGGACGATCGTTTATCCATATCTAATTCATTGGGCAGAAGAGGCCGTTCAGGAGCTTTCTTCGTACGGTTATCCATTATGTGATGGCTGGGTCATGGCGACTAACCCGCGGTGGCTGCAGCCTATAAACGGATGGAAGCAGCATTGGACACAGTGGACTCAGCAGCTTACAACGGAAAATATGCGATATCTTCTGCTTTCCCTTGACTTGCGCCCGCTCTATGGTGATGCATCCTTGCTTAGGAAGCTGCGAAGCTGGCTTCATGAATCCCCAACCCCTTCGCCTTGGATAAAGGAAGTGATGCTATATGCCTTCAATTATCCCTTGCCAATAGGGCTGTTGGGCAATTTGATTACCCCGCGCTACGGCCCACACGCGGACCTCTTTCACCTTAAAGAAGGAGGGTATTATCAGATGGTAGCCATCATTCGGGTGCTAGCCCTTTATTCAGGGAGTGATCAAACCTCCACTCGTCAACGAATTGAAGAGCTATACCAAAATGGATATTTTACCAAAGACATTAAAAATAAATGGTTGGAATGTCTTCAATTCTACCTATTCTGTCGGCTTCGACACCATGTAAGTTGCTATCAGCAGAATGCGCCGATCCAAGACTATATTAATCTGTCTACTTGGAGACAGGATGAGGTTGAAGAGCTAAAGCAGCATCTTCAGTTCATTCGCAAGCAACAGAGGCAATGGAAAAAAGAAATCACAGCAAAAAAATGGGAGGGGCTGCCGTAATGCAACGATTACAGCAAATGCTCCACCGTATGCTTGGGGGAACAACTCGTTCCGCGTTAGAGAATGAGGCTTGGAAAAGAAACATGCTACGGGAAGCAAGTGAACATCATAGACAACTAAAAACGCCGTTGAATACGCTTAAGGTCGCTGGAATTGACTCGGAAACGACAGGGTTTTCACCGGAGTATGGAGACGAAATCATCTCATTGGCCGCAGCCAAATGGAATGGAAAGGATGCGGATGAACCCTTTCACTCCTACGTGAGCATTCAGTCAGATATTCCACTCGTGGTAAGTGAGCTAACAGGAATCACAAAGGAACATCTTCACCATGCCCCCTCCCTTGAGAAGGTGATACCTGACTTTTTCAATTATGTCGGCTCTTCTGTACTGCTTGGATATTTTGTAGGACATGATATTAAGTTCATCAACTATTTCCTGTGGAAAAAGCACCGCACGCGAATCACCCATCGCGTCCTGGATCTATACGGAATCATGCCTTTGCTAGATTCTAAACTGGAACATGCTACTTTTGACGAAGCCTGCCAGCATTTTGGGGTCGTCAACACGGGACGCCATACAGCTCTTGGGGATGCGCTCGCGGTAATCGAACTTTGGACTCGCATCATCAAAGACTTAGAGCACCGGGATATTTTAACTCTGGAACATCTTTACCAGAAGCTCGCTAAGCATAGGAATACGGAGAAAACTTAAGGTCCTCTTCCAGTCATAATCGGGAGGGGCCTTTTTTTTCTTTGCCATGTAACATATTTTTGGGGTGTAGAATATATTTTGAGTATAGGAAACTTTTTTCAACGAGGTGAAGAAAGATGAGTTCGCACAGAAATATCCATCGGGTCGCTCAGCTTACGGGTGTTTTGTTTCGACTGGGGATTTTGACTTCAGATGAAGAAAAGGACATCCGTGAAAAAATCGCTAAGCTTGGGTCACATAACAGGCAATCAAAGATAAAGTAGGCACGCATAGATTAGAATTCTCATAGGCTACTATTACCAAAAAAACAATGCGACAGGATAGGTGGTGAAAAGAAAGAAGTTTTTTTCGGGCATTTGTTGACTTAAGGAAAAACTATTTACCAATATAAACACAGATCAGTTTAGAATGGAGGATCACAATGAGGAGTCTAAAGTTCGTTACGTTGAGCTTACTGTTGATAATGGGCTTGTTTCTAGGCGCATGCTCCAACCAAGAGCAAGCGGGATCAACCCCTAAAGATACCGTTCAGATCACCACAACGACAGGAATGATCGCGGATATTGCAAAAAATGTGGGGGGAGAACGAGTGGCAGTCCAGTCCCTTATGGGCCCTGGTGTGGATCCTCATCTTTATAAGGCATCCCAAGGTGACATTGGAAAGCTAGACCAAGCGGATATGATTTTTTACAATGGCCTGAACCTAGAAGGCAAAATGGCGGATATTTTCGTCCGGATGGCTAGCAGCAAGCCCACCATTCAAGTAACGGAAACCATTGATGAAGGGGCTCTTTTAGAGCCTGAAGAGTTTGACGGACATTATGATCCTCACATCTGGTTTGACGTGCAATTATGGATGAAGGCCGTCGAACGGGTGCGGGATGCATTGATCGAATTTGATCCTGTCCATAAAGCGACCTATACCAAGAATGCCGCTTCCTACCTCGCGCAGCTTGAAGAGTTAGATCAGTATGGAAAAGAACAAATTTCCCTTATTCCTGAGGAATCTCGTGTACTCGTTACCGCTCACGATGCCTTTGGGTATTTCGGAGCAGCTTACAACATGAAGGTCGTGGCCCTTCAAGGCATTAGCACCGATGCCGAGTACGGGCTAGCCGATGTTCAAGCGCTCGTCGACATTCTAGTGGACAGAAATATTAAAGCCGTTTTTGTAGAATCGAGCGTGTCTTCAAAAGCGATTGAGGCAGTAGTGGAAGGCGCTAGAAAAAAAGGGCATGAGGTGCGGGTTGGCGGAGAATTGTTTTCTGATGCAATGGGGGATGAAGGGACAGAAGAGGGCACTTATATCGGAATGTTCCGACACAATATCGATACGATTGTCTCAGCTTTGAAATAGATAGGAGGCACAACACATGCAACCTGCTGTAACCGTAGAGAACATGACCATTGCCTATCATAAAAAGCCGGTCCTGCGAGAAGTCAGCTTTCAAGCTCCGGCAGGAAAGCTTATCGGGATTGTCGGCCCCAATGGGGCTGGCAAGTCGACGCTCATTAAAGGAACACTAGGGCTTGTACCGTTGGCTTCCGGCTCTGTAGAAATCTATGGCAAACCTTATCTGACCCAAAGAAAGCTCGTTGGTTATGTTCCTCAACGGGAGTCTGTGGATTGGGACTTTCCCACCCATGCATTGGATGTTGTAATGATGGGGCGCTATGGCCATGTGGGCATGTTCAAATGGCTTCGTTCCAGTGATAAAGAAATGGCCATGTCCTGTTTAGAAAAGGTAGGAATGGCCGATTATGCCCACCGCCAGATCAGCCAATTGTCGGGCGGACAGCAACAACGGGTGTTTCTTGCCAGAGCCCTTGCTCAGGACGCGAAAGTCTATTTTATGGATGAACCGTTCGTCGGGGTTGACGCAGCAACGGAAAAAGCCATCATTGCCTTACTCAATGAGCTCAAGTCCCAAGGAAAAACGGTACTCGTTGTCCATCATGACTTGCAGACGGTAAAGGAATATTTTGATTGGGTTCTTCTGATTAACTTGCGAAAGATAGCCTTCGGGCCAACCGAGGAAGTGTTTACGTACGATAATCTACAAAAAACATATGGGGGTCGACTGCACGTGTTAAATGACATGGGCCCGGCTCTTCTACAAGGATAGGGATGTACATGGAATTTCTAGTAGCCTTATTCCAGGATCCGAACGCCCGTTGGGTGATCACTGGATGTTTATTGCTCGGGTTGAGCAGTGGTGTACTAGGGTGTTTTGCCCTATTTAGGAAATATAGCTTGATGGGCGATGCAGTCGCCCATGCCGCTCTTCCCGGCATATGCATTGCGTTTATGCTGTACGGCTCCAAGTCGATTGGAATCTTTATGCTGGGTGCTACCATCGCCGGCTTAATCGGCGCTCTCTGTATTGGGCAAATATCGGCTTATTCCAAAATCAAGCCAGATACTTCGATGGCTATTATCCTGACTGGTTTTTTTGGAGTGGGTATCGTATTGCTTACGAAAATCTCCCAATCCGGGAAGTCGAGTCAAAGTGGATTGGATGCGTTCCTTTTTGGCAAGGCGGCCTCGCTGGTTGGATCCGATGTAGAAGTCATCAGTGTGGTAGCCTTCCTTCTACTTGCGATCACCTTAGCTCTGTTTAAAGAATTAAAGCTGCTTTGCTTCGACCCCCAATTCGGAAGAGGGATTGGCTTACCGATGGGCGCCTTGAATACGCTTCTGATGCTGATGATCGTGTTAGCTGTTGTCATTGGTCTACAGGCTGTAGGGGTGGTACTCATGGCCGCCATGCTCATCATTCCTGCCGTAGCCGCACGCTATTGGACGGAGCAGCTAAATGGGATGGTTATCCTTTCAGGCGTGTTTGGCGGATTATCGGGTGTATTAGGAACGGTCCTCAGCGCTATTACGCCCAATCTTCCCACAGGACCCGTGATTGTCCTCGCGGCCACCTTTATCTTTTTGCTTTCTTTATTTTTCGCTCCTGAACGGGGATTGTTGGCAAAAGCCATCAGGCACCTGAAGCTCAGGCAAAAGATTATCTCCGAAAACCTTCTCCAATCCCTTTACGACCTCAGCGAAAAGGATTTTCTCCAGGACCAATCCTGGAAACAAGGGTATACGCTAGATCAATTGCATCAACTTCGGCCAGATCACAAGAGCACCATGCTACGTTATCTGCAGCGGCTAGAGGCAGCAGGATGGGTCAGTTCGAAGGGAGCAAACTGGGCTTTAACCGAAAGAGGGCTCCAAGAAGCTTACAGTGTAACTCTCAATCAACGTCTGTACGAAATGCTTTTAATCTATCAGGCGCGGTATGGCACTTTGAACCTGCAGGAGGAGTCAAGGAAGGTTCAGGATTTTGTTCCAGAAACCACCTTAAACGAGCTTCAGGGACTGCTTCTTGATCACCAGCGTAAACCTCAATTAACTCCCTTCTTGGAGATCCGCTTTGATCACCCCTATCAAGATCACTATAATGAAGCGCCGACGAAAGGAGGGGACCTATGAGCCACAGCGCTTGGATTATTCTTATTGGCTCGTTGGTTGCGTCTTCTTGCGGACTGGTCGGCTGCTTCCTGATCTTGAGGCGAATGGCGATGCTGGGAGATGCGATCAGCCATGCCATTCTGCCTGGGATTGTGCTTGCCTTTTTGATCAGTCATAGTACGGACGGGATTGTGATGCTAATCGGAGCTACGATTGTAGGTTTGCTGACCGCTTTTTTTATTCAGACCCTACACGCAAGCGGCGTTCAGTCTGACGCCGCCATCGGCGTAACGTTCACCGCCTTGTTTTCCCTTGGCGTGGTGCTTGTTTCACTTTATACCTCAAGGGTTCACTTGGATCTCCAGCATGTCTTATACGGAGAGATTGCATATGCACCTTGGGAATTGGTTTCCTTTCTCGGTCTTGAGCTGCCAAAGGCGGTTTGGATGATGGGGGGAGTGTTTGCGCTGACCCTCACGGTTGTGGGATTGTTGTATAAGGAGATTAAGCTGACTTCATTTGATCCCCAGCTCGCGACAGCGTTAGGCATCCCGGTTGTGTGGATCCATTATACCCTGATGGGGTTAGTGTCTATGAATACAGTGGCTGCCTTTGAAAGTGTAGGAGCCATTCTTGTAGTGGCGATGCTTGTGATTCCAGGTGCCACGGCCTACCTTTTAACCGAGAGATTGAGTTTCATGCTTTTGCTCAGTCTGCTGTTTGGAGTTAGTTCCGCCGCAGGCGGATATCTGTTAGCCGTTCTCTGGGATGTCTCGATCTCGGGCTCGATGACGACCTTTGCCTTGCTGCAGTTTGTTCTCAGCTTTCTATTTGCCCCTCGCCAGGGCCTCTTATCAAAATGGGTATCCTACAAGATGATGCAAAAAGTTATACTACAGAAAGATAAATAGGCAAAGAATAGAAATAGGGATCGATTGGATTCCTATTTTTTCTTTCCTTTTCCTATCAAGTGGTGATAAGATATGGTACATGAAGATTATTGGAGATTTGGCAATTTTACATCAAGTAGAGATATTAGGAGTGAGAGACGTGAAAGAACAAATTAGACGAGCCCATAATTTTAATGCTGGACCTTCCGCTTTACCTTTAGCCGTTCTGCAGAAAGCGCAAGAAGAACTGGTGGATTTTCGTGCAAACGGAATGTCCGTTATGGAACTTAGCCATCGTAGCGCAGCCTTTGAAGAGGTACATAATACAGCCATAGCCAAAATGCGCAGCCTTCTTTCTATACCTGAAGAATATGAAGTGCTTTTGCTTCAAGGAGGAGCAAGCTTGCAATTTGGCATGATTCCCATGAACTTCCTGCAGCCTGAGAGCACAGCAGCTTATATCATGACAGGTGCTTGGTCCGAAAAGGCATTGGAAGATGCTAAATTATACGGTAAGCCTTACGAAGCAGCCAGTACAAAAGGGGAGAACTACCGCCGTATTCCTTCTTTTGATGAGCTTCGTTATCAGCCTACGGATGCTTATGTTCATCTTACATCCAACAACACTATTTTTGGTACGCAATGGTCCAGCTTCCCTGACACCGGTGATGTTCCATTGATTGCTGATATGTCCAGTGATATTATGTCGAAGCCCGTTGATGTCAGCAAGTTTGCCATGATTTACGCTGGTGCACAGAAGAATCTTGGACCATCCGGCGTAACGGTCGTCATCATTCGTAAAGATATGATTGAGAGAGCAAACAAGAATTTACCTGCTATGCTGCGTTATAGCACCCATTCCAAGAATAATTCATTGTACAATACTCCGCCAACCTTCGGCATCTATATGCTAGGAGAGGTTCTGGGTTGGATTGAGGAAACGGGCGGATTAGAACAAATCGCCAAACGCAACGAAGAGAAGGCAGGCCTTATTTATGATGCCATCGATGCGAGCCAAGGCTTTTATGTAGGACATGCTGAGACCAACAGCCGCTCGTTGATGAACGTAACCTTCCGTGTGAAGGATGAGGCGTTAGAGAAACAATTTCTAGCTGAAGCTAAGAAAGAAGGCTTTATCGGAGTCAATGGCCATCGTTCGGTGGGTGGTTGCCGTGCCTCCATCTACAATGCCGTTCCTTATGAGTCCTGCTTAGCCTTCCGTGAATTCATGCTTCAATTCCAGAAGGTGAACAGGTAAGCCGTATCACGAAAAACCTCCAGTCGAGAACTGGAGGTTTTTCCTTATTCTTCGGTTGCGGGACATTCTAATCTAGACATAGACTGTAGCAAATGGACCCGTAAAGAAGGGGAGTGAAAGTGTGATTAAACAGCCCCAAAAACTAAAAGCTTTTCTTCAGCAAGTCGGAAATGATATCGTAAGTACCTTTGGGGAAAATCATGTGTCTACCATTTTGCACGGAGGAATTGTCCTAAACGAGTTTACGCTTCATTTCAGCGATATTGATTTGATTGTTGTTCTAAGAGAAGCCTCGCAAAAGGACGTTAATCTGTTAATAGGACTATGGAATGATTGGGAAAGCAAGCATCCTTTCGGAGAGAAACTTTGGATCAATTTATTTGGAGTCAAGCTCTTGACTGCTAATAAGGGCCTAGCATGGACGGTTAGCAAAAAGGGACTGCGGACGGTTCAAGGCATGCCGATCGACGGAATGGAACTGCATACCCTCCTTAACCACGGCAAAACCCTAAAAGGGGAGCGTCTGATTCATCGTTTTCCTCGCCTGCCCAAAAGCTATCAAGTCGATGAGCTGGGAAACTTCTATCGCATTCTAGAAGCCTATTCCACGACCACGCCTTTACAGCCTTACTATCATAGCGAAAAGCCGACAGATGATGATATTGGTATCATCCTAACCTTCCCTCGATTTCTCTATAATCTGAAGACAGGAAAAATCCTCACAAAGTGTAAGGCTGCCCAATGGTATGCTGACCGATACAAGCCCTTTCGGGAGGAGCTGCTAAAGATTGCCCAGTTCCGCCTTGAACCTTCCACTCAAAATCCACAAGCTATTCTAGCCCTTTACCAAAAGGTGCCGGACATGATCCCTCACTTCTGGACGGAGTACTTCCGCCATTTTGGCTTACGGCTCGCTATTCCAACTCCGATTTCACTCGGAAACGCCATCCATTATCAACAGACCCTCACGGCCATTCATTCAGGCCTGTTAAGGCTTTCTCGATAGAATGCTCTGAATCCCCTTTTCTTGCTTCCAATACAGAATCGACCAATCAGCAAATTCGGCTTGCAGTTCATCGGTTTTTAACTTAAAAGCTGGATTCATCTCGGGATGAGCATGATCTTCCTGATAGAAGGTTTCCATAAACAATAACCCTTCTTTTTTCACGGCTTGCTTAAGCGAAGGGAACAATCTCCGGTCGAGAAAATAGGTGACGATCACCAAGTCGTACGCTTCTTTTGGCAGTTGGATCTGGTCTAGATCCTGCTGCTTCGTTAGGATAGACAAGC
>JBEQAI010000018.1:0-18617 GCA_041640415.1 Ammoniphilus sp.
CTCTTATCCGTTTCTTGAGAATATTTGCCTATTTTTTTAGTATTACACTACCGTCCGTGTTTATCGCAGCCTTGAATTTTCATAAAGAAATGATTCCTTCTGAGCTCATCGTCAGTATGGCTGAAGCGAGGGAGAAAGTTCCCTTTCCCCTTGTGATGGAGGTCGTGTTAATGATCGTGATGTTTGAAATTGTGCGTGAAGCAGGAGTTCGGATGCCAAAACCTATCGGTCAAGCGGTAAGTATTGTAGGTGCTCTTATATTAGGTTCGGTTTCTGTGGAGGCAGGCCTCGTAGGAGCTCCCACCATTATTGTCGTTGCCCTCTCTGTCATAAGTGCTTTTGTGATCACTCCCATTGCCGATGTGACAGGGGTGATTCGATTAGCTCTCATTATCCCTACCAGTCTTTTTGGCCTCTATGGACTTTTTCCAGCAATGCTAGGCATCCTTACCCATATGGTTTCCCTAAGCTCACTTGGCGTTCCTTACTTGGCTCCGTTTGCCCCGTTGCATTTGCGAGATTGGAAGGACAGTCTGGTTCGTTTTCCTTGGCACTTGACACGCGAACGCCCTAAGAGTATTCCGAATCAGCGGTCCGTTCGTATTAAGCAGCTACCTGTAGATAGGAAGAAAAATCCATGAAGATCGTGACTAGGATGTTCATGGTAAGCTTTATTCTTCTTTTCCTTTTAACGGGATGCTGGAGCAGCTTAGAGATTGACGATAGCTTGTTGGTTTATGGAACCGGTATTGATAAAAAAGAAGACAAATATCGGATTATTGTAGAAGTGTTAAAAACAGGAGGGGGAGATGGAAGCTCGACCGGAGGGGATGGCGGTCAAGGTCAAAGTCTTATCCTGGAACGTTCCGCCGAAAGCTTATTGGACGGGATCCGCAACTTTATTCGAGGAGCTAAGAGACGATTGATCTTCACTCATAATCGTGTATGTGTCCTGAGTGAGCAAGTGGCCAAAGATAATGCCATTCAACCCATTGACAGCCTTTCCCGCGATCAAATGCTTCGTCTACGAACCTTTATGTTTGTGTCTGACGTTGAACCGAGAAAAGTGTTCGAGGCGCCGCCGATGTTTCGCTCGCTTCAATCCCTAGAACTAGCTTCAGGTATGGACAGCGTAGCCTATGTGTCCAACTTTCCTAGAGTAACCGTGATGGATCTTTTTAGAATGATCTCGGGTCCAGTCAAGACCGCTTATATTCCAATCATCTCCATTAAAGAAGACAAGCAGCAAGATAGATCGATTATAAGTGGAACAGCTGTCCTCAAGGGTGAACGTATGGTGGGGAAACTCGATCCAAGAGAGTCCATGGGGTTAATTTTCGTTCATGGAGAGGTACAGGGTGCATCGGTCACCGTTGAAATGGATGGAAAGAAGAAAAGAGTGAGCGTTGAGGTGACCAAAGCTGGAGTTGATATTAGCCCTCACTTAGAAGGAGATCAATTGACTGCGGACGTGAAGATTGAAATTAAAGGAACGTTAGCGGAAGTTCCTTCACGAGTAGATGTGAATCAAAAATGGATTGACCGAGTAGAAGAGGAGGTCAGTCAAAGTATCAAGAGAGATATCGATTCGTTGTTCAACAAGCTTCAAAAAGAGTACCAGACAGATGTGGCAGGGATTGGCCTTCTTACCTACCGAAAATATCCGAAGGAATGGGAACGATTAGCCCCGCAATGGCATGACATCTTTGCGCAAGCCGATATTCGTACGCAGGTGAAGACCGAAGTCTATCACCAGGGCTTAATCAATCAGAATTATGGCGGTATTTATCGTAAACCACAAAACAATCCTTATCGAAGGGGACAGTAGAGCTTAAGGAGGGAATGGAGCAGCTATGTTAAATAAATGGGATTCTTTCTTCTTAATTTTTATGACTCTGCCTATTATGGGTCATGTTGTCGTCTTACCGTTACTATTAGATGTGGCGGGCAGAGATGCTTGGATATCCGTAATGCTTTCTTTACCTCTTAGCTTGCTTTTGGCGTGGGGGATATTCACTGTACGGAAGAAATATGCCAATCAATCCTTTCCGGATTGGATCATCCAACTGATCGGGAAACCTATAGGGTTGCTCTTTCTCATGTTATTGGCTGTCTACTTGCTTTTTTTAAGCGCTTTTTCTTTGGCTTCCCTCGTTGATATGGTGAAAATTGGGTTCCTTCCAGAGTCCCCTATATGGGGACTTGCGGTATGGTTCATGCTTTTTTGTGTTATTGCTGCTTATCGAGGAGTGAAGGCCATTGCCCTAACAGCAGCTATTCTCACTTTTATCGCTCTTATTACGGGACATTCGATTACGCTGCTCGCAACTCCTATGAAGGAGTTAAATTACATAACACCGATTCTTCAGTTTGGTTGGATTCCATCCTTCTGGGGAAGTGTCATCCTTATAAGCATTTGGGTCGAGCTTATGTTTCTGTTGCTCATTCCTATAGAAAATATAAACGAAAAGCGTCTTTATTTGTTCTGGGTCATTGCTATTGCGTTTAATGCCTTAATGATGCTGTCTACCTTTACGGGATCGGTGATGATTTTCGGGCTTGGGCAAGCGGATAATTTTACTTACCCCGCATTAGAAACCGTTAGAGTTATCTCACTGGGCTTTATTGACCGTTTCGATGTATACGGGCTTATTCTCATGGTCGTAGGATGCTATATTCGGATCAGTCTCTATTATCGCTTGACTTATGAACTGTTTGTACCACGTTTGGTTTCCGGGAAATGGATTACCAAGTTCCTATTTTGGGGATTCGGGATTATGATATTAGTCGGCGGTATCCTTCTTTCTCATACCCATATCCGTATTCAGCATACAACTGTCTTTTACACCTATACGGTTGTTTTGTTTCCTCTTCCTTTTTTGCTTTGGGTAATCTCGAGCATCCAAGAGAAGAAAGAGAAAAGGAGAAAAACCCCGTCAGTCTAAGGTCATAGCCTCGATCGAGGAGGTCTAAGAGGTACACCGCAAGCTTTGGGATACCCCCTCAGGTAGGGGGATGTCTCTATGCAGAGGGCAAACCGCGAAAGTGTCATTCCAACGTTAAGAGGTTGACAGTAAGTGAAAACTTAAGTATTATACCTGTAGGGGTATAATAAAAAACAATATTTTTTTAGCCAAAATAATACCTATACGGGTATATGTTGAATTAAAGAAGAGAGGAGTTTTATGATGAATATCTTAGTAGACAAAATCATCGATACTAAAGGTTTAGCTTGTCCCATGCCGATTGTAAAAACAAAAAAAGGAATGGAAGAGGTTCAAGCAGGGCAAGTTCTCGAAATTCAAGCAACAGATAAGGGTTCCCTAGCTGATATTCAGGGTTGGGCAAGAAAGACGGGGCACCAATACCTCGGTTCCATTGAAGAGAATGGGGTATTCAAGCACTACTTGCGAAAAGCAGATCCTCAAGAAGTAAAGGAAGAAGGGAAGTTTCCTCACATCATCACCAACGAAGACTTACAGCAGAAACTGGAGAATGATGAGGGGATTGTCGTCCTCGATGTTCGTGAACCAGCAGAATTTGCTTTCGGTCACATTCCGGGAGCTATCTCCATACCACTGGGTCAGCTAGAAGGACGCGCTCAAGAAATAAGCAAAGGAAACCAACTCTACGTTATTTGCCGTACAGGCACTCGGAGTGATATCGCTTGTCAATGGTTAAGTGAACAGGGATTTCAGGTTTTGAACGTGATACCGGGTATGACAGGTTGGACTGGGCCGATCGCAAAACACTGATCGACATCTCATTAAAAAATGGAGGGGAAGAAAATGAATGAAGTACATCCGATGACCGCGGCTCAAGCGGCAAGTCTGGTGATCAATAAAGAAAAACTGTTTATCTTGGACGTTCGTAACACAGAAGATTTTAACGATTGGAAAATGGAAGGAGAAAACGTGAGCATTGTTAACATGCCATACTTCGACCTCTTGGATGGTGTCGAGGAAGCCATGAGGCTTCTTCCGGTAGATGAAAAAGTCTTGGTTGTCTGTGCAAAAGAAGGTTCTTCTAAGTTTGTAGCTGAACAAATCGCAGAATCCGGGCATCCCGAAGTCTACTTCCTTGAAGGAGGAATGAAGTCCTGGAGTGAATATCTACAACCCGTTAAAGTATTTGAGAATGATGAAGTTCAAGTCTATCAATTTATCCGCGTAGGAAAAGGATGCCTATCCTACATGGTGATTTCAGGAAAAGAAGCCTTAGTCATCGATCCGTCACGCTTAACTAAAGCTTATTTGACGATGGCCCAATCACAAGGGGTGAAGATTACGCATATTGTGGATTCCCATTTGCATGCGGACCACATCTCAGGTGGAAAAAGACTAGCCGATGAAACCGGTGCGAAATATTACCTCATGAGGAGCGAAGGAGCCGTATTCGAGCATCTACCCTTTGAACAACACGAAACGATTGACTTTGCTAATATTCATCTACAAGTGTTGGCTGTTAAAACGCCGGGACATACCCCAGGGAGTGTTTCTTTCTTAATTAATGACCAACTGCTTTTCTCTGGAGATACCCTCTTTGTGGGAGGGTTAGGTCGTCCGGATCTTGGAGGAAAAGCAAGAGAATGGGCAAAAGATTTATTTCAAACGGTTTATGAAAAAGTGGCGGATATGGCAGATGCAACCATGGTCCTGCCTGCCCATTACGCCGATTTGAATGCTGAGATGAATGGCGAGGGGTTCATCGGGGCTACTTTAGGAGAAATCCGCTTAACCAATGAAATGATGGTCAATAAAACAGAAGATGAATTCATCGAAGCCGTGGCGCAATCCGCAAAAACGCAAACTCCTCCGAACTTTGAGGAAATTATCGCGATAAATCGCGGAATCGACCAAGCCACACCTGAACGTGAACAAGAATTAGAAATTGGACCCAATCGTTGCGCCGTTCACCATACCGCTTAATACAAACCATAAACGAGGAGGAATGAAAATGAACAGTACCATGATTTTAGATACGAAAGGTTTAGCTTGCCCCCTACCGATTGTAAAAACGAAAAAAGCAATGAACGAATTGGAATCCGGACAAATTCTAGAAATCCATGCCACAGATAAAGGGGCAAAAAGCGATCTTTCCGCCTGGGCGAAATCTTCCGGTCATCAACTGCTTGAAGACCGAGAAGAAGAGGGCATCTTTAAATTCTGGATTCAAAAAGGATAATCGTGAATGGGTAACCCACTAAAGTTACCCATTCCCCTATATTAATGGAGGAAAGGAGGTGAGAACATGGATCTAGATCTTAGCTATATGATCCTCTTATTTTCCATTGGATTTATGGGTTCGGTCATTTCTGGAATGGTTGGGATTGGGGGGTCTATCATCAAGTATCCTATGCTCCTTTTCCTTCCGCCTATGCTGGGCTTTGCGGCATTTAGCGCTCAAGAAGTTTCTGCGATTAGTGCCGTCCAGGTTTTCTTTGCTTCATTAGCGGGAATGGCGGTTTTCCGTAAAGGAGGCTATATCAATAAAGCTTTAGTTCTTGCCATGGGTATTTCTATTGTTATGGGAAGTTTTATTGGAGGGTATGGATCCCAGTTTCTAGCAAACTCCACTATTAATCTCGTATATGCCGTACTAGCACTCATTGCTGCTATTATGATGTTCTTACCGAAAAAAGGCAACGACGAGGTGGATTTTGCTCAATTAGCATTTAACAAGCCCTTGGCCGCCGCCCTAGCCGGCACCATTGGGATTGTTTCGGGTATTGTTGGGGCTGCGGGTGCTTTTATCACAGTACCGGTTATGCTCGTCATATTAAAAATACCTACTAGAGTGGCAATAGCTTCATCCTTAGCCATTACTTTTATCTCATCTATAGGATCCACTATCGGAAAGTTGATGGGTGGTCATATGTTGCTCATTCCATCTGTTATGATGATCATCTCGAGTATCCTCGCTGCTCCGTTAGGGGCAATGATGAGTAAAAGACTGAATACAAACGTATTGCAATGGATCTTGGCTGCGTTGATTGTTGCGACTGTCATTAAAATATGGTCTGAAATTTTATTTTATTGATCTACAGAGAGGGGAATTAATAATGGAAAACAAAAAGCAAAAGACAACCATTGTTCTCTTTAGCGGAGAGTTAGATAAAGCCATTGCCGCCTTTATTATTGCGAACGGGGCAGCTGCATATGATCACGAAGTTACGATTTTCACAACCTTCTGGGGGTTGAATGTACTGAGAAAGGATCAGCAGGTTCCTGTTCACAAGGCATGGTTAGAAAAAGCATTTGGGTGGATGATGCCGCGTGGTCCAGAGAAGCTATCCTTGTCAAAAATGAACATGTTAGGCATGGGTCCTAAGATGATTAAACATGTGATGAAAAAACACAATGCACTATCTCTTCCACAGCTCATTGAGATGGCTCAGGATCAAGGAGTCAAGTTGGTGGGATGCACGATGACGATGGATTTGCTAGGCATTCAAAAAGAGGAATTGATTGATGGAGTTGAATTGGCAGGGGTTGCCGCTTACCTAGGCGATGCCTCGGAAGGGAATGTGAACCTATTTATCTAGCTAGATCTCCGTCTATACTTTGATAGGAGATATTTATTTGCACAAAAAATACCTATAGGAGTATTAAAAGAAGGGTAGACATGTATTAAAAAATAATGGACCCTTTAGGTCAGTGTCAGGAAGTATCTTCCAGCGCTTTCCTGGGGGCCCTATTTTTTATTTAAAACAATAAAAATTGTTGTAAAAGGGACTGGATAAGGGTCAAAAAGACCATTATTTTAGTATTTTCATATTAAACACCCAGTAATTCGACCTTATTTTTTCTATTTTGGATAATCTTTATTAAAACATTTAATAAAAGTTGTTCTAAACTATAGACAAGTTAGGTTTGGAGATGCTATCATTTAAACAAAATTAAATGAATTAACAAAAGCTACCTTGACTGAATGGGGTGAAAATGCGAATGACGGAAATTATCGTAGACCGAACGAATACCGGGACAGCCAATCGGGTGTTGACAACTGACTTGGATAATTTCGCAGAAATTGCGAAAGCGCTCGCAAACGATTTGCGGGTTTCTATTTTCAAACAATTGCTAGAACGCCCAATGAACGTGGTTGAAATTGCGGAGATGTTTAACATACCGCCCTCAACAGCAGCCGTGAACATTAAGAAGCTGGAAGATGCCAAATTGATTCATACAGAGATGATTCCGGGGACGAGAGGAACGCAAAAATTATGCGCGGCTGTATATAGCCGTATTATTCTCGAAACGAAGAAGATGGATGAACGTAAAGGAGACAATTTTGTCTTGATCCCGATGCCGATCGGACACTTCTTTGATTTCAAGATTTCTCCGACCTGCGGAATTTTAAGTGATTCGGGAATCATTGGGGAATTTGATGATGCCAAGTCGTTTCTTGAGCCGGAACGAACTCAGGCCCAATTGATCTGGTTCCGCCATGGGTACGTTGAATACCGTTTCCCCAACCGGGCCCCTCGCGGGACTAGAATAACGACGCTGGAATTGACGATGGAGCTTTGCTCGGAGGCCCCTTTGCATAATCCGAATTGGCTGTCTGACATTACCCTTTGGATTAATGGGACGGAAGTCGGCACGTGGACGAGCCCTGGTGACTTCGGGGGAGAGCGCGGGGTCTTAACCCCTGCCTGGTGGGGAGTCGAAAATACCCAGTTTGGGCTGTTGAAGAATTGGCGAGTGGACCAACAGGGCGCCTATATCGATGGGCGGTCCATTTCGGAGACCAATCTAGATGCCCTCCGCTTGCCTGATGAGCCTTTTATCACGGTGCGGATCGGCGTCAAGCCGGATGCGGCAAATGATGGCGGCGTGAATTTGTTTGGGAGGAAATTCGGGAACTACGAAACCGATCTGGTTATGCGCCTAGGTTTCGAAAAATAGCTTTATATACAAATTATCACTTATTCGAGGGAGGACTTTTCGTATGGGAAATTGGAAACAAATCAAAGGTATCGCGGTTGCTGCCCTTCTTGGTACAAGCTTGACCTTGACCGGCTGCGGAACGAATCAAGCCGATGGCAAGAGCGACTCGGGCGCTGCAGCCGGCACGACGCAGGTGCAGTTTTGGGCACCGTTTTCCGGGCCGGATGGCCCGCGGATGAAGGCGATCGTCGAACAATACAACCAATCCCAAGCGGAGTATAAAGTTGATTTTCAAATCGTGCCTCAGTCCGAGTATTATAAGACCATTGATTTGACATTATCCAGTAGCAAGAATGATCCAGATGTATTGATCATGCACGGCGACCAGATCCCTACTTATGTAGAGAAGAACTTATTGAAGGATGTTACCGAGCTTGCTGCCAGCACGGGTGTTCAACCAGAAGCCTACTCAGAAACCGCATGGCAAGGAGGGCAGATCGAAGGGAAGCAATTCGGTATCCCTTTGGATATCCACCCCTTGATGTTCTATTGGAATAAAGACCTGTTCCAAGCGGCTGGGCTTGATCCGGAAACGCCGCCGACCCTTTGGCCGCAGCAGTTTATTTTCCCGACGGTGGTTTATCAGAATGGGGGAGAATTGGTCAAGGAAGGACAAATCAACTACAACAGTCCGGAAGCTGTAGAAGCGCTCACGTTTTTGAAGGATCTCGTGTTCAGCGAGAAGGTCTCGCCGGAAAACGTTCAGCAGGATGGCGAAGTGACCCTGTTCCTGCAAGGGAAGAATGCGATGCATTTGAATGGGCCATGGATGATGGAGCAATGGGAAAAAGCAAACCTCAACTATGGGGTGGCACCGGTTCCACAGCTGGGCACCCAGCAGCAAGCGGTTTTTGGAAACTCGCATAACTTTGTTATTCCAGCATCGATTACAGACGAGAAGAAACTCGAAGCCACACAGGATTTCTTAAAGTATGTGGCTGCCCATTCAATGGAATGGGCAAAGTCGGGAATGGCTCCTACTTCCAAAGCCGTCTATGAAAGCGCGGAATTCCAATCCATGAAGCAGCAGCCGCAAGTTGCGAAGCAGTTCGAATACACCAAATTCTCACCGAGCATTTCCAACTGGGGACCGGTTTCGGAGCCTCTTTGGAAGGAAGTGAATCTCGCTCTGCTTGGGCAGAAGGATCCGCAAGCCGCGTTGAAGGATGCCGCTGATAAAGCCACACAATTAATGAAAAGATAGAGTGGGGCGGGGCAGGTAGAAATACCTGCTCTCCTCCGCTTTTATAGGAGGGTAGGAAATGGGCAAACCGAATAAGTCATCTGTCGGCTCGGGTTCTTTGGTACTTCCATCGTCAGTCTCGAACAGACTTCATCAAGTGAAAAGCGGCAAAAAACGAAATGGGAAGTCTGCTTTTACATCCAGTCTGTTTGTGCTCCCATACCTGATTTTGTTTTCTTTGTTTCTGTTTTTCCCGATTCTCTACGGCGTATGGATCAGCTTGCATGAATGGGATCTCTTGTCACCGCAGCACCAGTTTGTCGGGCTAAAAAATTATCTGGATATCTTTCAGCCCTCTTCCTATTTGCATGATCTATTTTTCAGCGGCTTGTGGAACACGCTCCAATTTGTTTTCTACAGCGTTCCGCTTTTGATTGGGACTGGATTGGCTCTGGCTCTGCTGGTTCATGCTTTGCCGGGAAGATGCAAAACGTTTTTCCGAACCGTCTATTTCATTCCATATTCAATTTCTGTTTCGGTGGTTGCTATCATTTGGCTTTGGATCTTGGATACCAACAGCGGCCTCGTCAATCAATATCTCATGAAATGGGGTCTTCCCATCATCCCTTGGCTAACCAACATGCCTTGGGCGTGGGTATCGCTGGTGATTGCCACCGTTTGGTGGACGATCGGCTTTAATATGGTCATTTTCATCACCGCGTTGAATGATGTCCCTGAAGAGCTTTATGAAGCCGGCGCGCTGGATGGCGCCAACGGCTGGCAGAAGCTGATCCATATAACCTTGCCTAGCATTAAGCCGGTGATGCTGTTCGTGATGATTACTTCCACGATTGCTTCGTTTAATATCTATGGGCAGCCATTCCTGATGACCAGGGGAGGCCCGGGGGATTCCACGAGTGTTCTCTTGATGAACATCGTGGATGAAGCCTTCAAGCAAAGGCAATTGGGCACTTCTGCGGCCATGTCGCTTCTCATGGCTTTGATGATGATCACAATATCGATTATTCAGTTTAAGCTGTCGAACAAGAAGGAGGTTTAACATGAACAAATCCCGCATTTTATTGATTGGTTTAGCAGCTGTCCTCGGGGTCCTGTTCCTGGTACCGCTGCTCTGGATGCTGGCTACCTCCTTCAAGACGGATTTCGAAGCGGTGACCAGTGGCACCCGATGGCTTCCGCAAGAATTCACCCTGGAAAACTATCTTTACAGCTTGGGCGGTTCGAGCTTGGATGTTCCGGTTTTGCGCTGGATGTTTAATTCCATCTTTGTTGGGGCGGCGGGAACACTGCTCGTGCTGGTCGTCGATACATTGGCTGCCTACGGCTTGGCCCGTCTCGATGTCCCGTTCAAAAAAACGCTGATCAGCCTGTTTATCGGGTCGCTGATGATTCCTTGGGTCATTACATTCCTGCCCCTTTATATGGAATTTAATTACTTTGGGCTGCTTGATACCTATGCCGTCCTGATTTTGCCTTATTCCGCCAATGCTTTTGGGGTATTTCTGCTGTATCAGTACTTCAAGGGCTTTCCCAAAGCGCTGGAGGAAGCAGCCTTTTTGGATGGGGCGAATAAGTGGCAGGTGTTTGTGAAAGTCGTCTTGCCTACGGCCCGCCCGGTCATTTGGGCATTAGCTATCTTTACCTTTATGGGCATCTATAACGACTTCTTGTGGCCGCTGGTGACCACCAACTCACCAGAAATGCGCACCATTGCCACAGGGATTGCCATTATGCAGCAGGGGAGCTTTGTTTCTTCCCCCGGCAAATTGATGGCCTTGACTTCAATTGCCACCATTCCAGTCGTCCTGCTGTTTATTATTGGGCAACGCTCCTTCATTAAAGGAGTTACCCAGACAGGGATTAAATAGAGAAATGCTTTGGAGAGAGAATGAGGAGGATTATGATGACAACGATACGCAATGAATATCCGAGACCCCAATTGGTCCGCAAGGATTGGCTAAACTTGAACGGAAGCTGGGACTTTTCCTTTGATGACGACCAAATCGGGCTGAAGGAGAAATGGTACAAGAATTTTCCGGAAGGGAGAAAGATTAGCGTTCCCTTTGCTTATCAGACGGCGCTGAGCGGAATTCACGATTCTTCCTTCCGTGATATTGTATGGTACCGCAGAATGGTTGCTCTGCCTAAGGATTGGCAAGGTAAGCAAATCCTTCTTCACTTCGGCGCTGTGGACTACCGGGCATGGGTGTATGTGAACGGCGAGCTGGCGATTTTTCACGAAGGAGGAAATACCCCGTTCTTTACAAACACAACCCATTTGCTAGATCCTTCTAGGAATGAACAAGAGATCGTGGTGAGGGTCGAGGATCCTTCAGAAGATGTGACCATCCCGCGCGGGAAGCAGTACTGGCATGAGAAATCGGAGTCGATTTTCTATACACGAACGACCGGGATATGGCAAACGGTATGGATGGAGGCAGTGGAGGAAACCAGAATCGGTTCGATTCGCTGGACTCCCCAGATTGACCGCGGGGATATAGAGCTGGAGTTTGACGTCGATGGCTTGATCGCCACCGAGCTGTCTCTTCAAGTGGATATTTCATTTAAAGGACAGCTGGTGGTATCCGACCGCACGCTCATCCTCGAGCGCTATACGAAGCGAAGCTTCAATCTTCGCAACCGCTTCACGGATCGAAGCAACATCCATGGCGGCGGGTGGTACTGGTCCCCTGAGCATCCGAATCTATTCGATGTGACGCTTACGCTTCGAGCTGGCGAACAGGTACTGGACCAAGCAGACAGCTATTTTGGCATGCGCAAAGTCTCGATTGTTGATGGCAAATTTTTCTTAAATAACATGCCATACTACCAGAAGCTTGTCCTTGACCAGGGCTATTTCCCGGAAGGTCTGTTGACTGCGCCATCCGAGGAGGCACACAAGCTCGATATCGAGTTGGCGAAAGAAATGGGCTTCAATGGAGCCAGAAAGCATCAAAAGGTAGAAGATCCCCGCTACTTGTACTGGGCTGACCGGCTGGGCTTTCTTGTCTGGGGGGAAATGGCGAATTGCTCCGAGTACAGCGAAGAGGCGGCAAGAAGACTTGCGGCGGAGTGGTTTGACGTGGTGAAGCGAGACTACAGCCACCCCTCCGTAGTGGTGTGGGTACCTTTAAATGAGAGCTGGGGAATTTCTCGCGTCGGGCATGAGAAGCAGCAGCAAGACCATGCGACCTCCATGTACTACTTGACCAAGTCGGTGGATACGACGCGCCCTGTTCTGTCCAATGAAGGATGGGAGCACACGATCTCTGACATCTGCGGGATCCACAATTACTGCAGTGCGGAGGAAATTGAAAAAGCATATCAAACCACAACCGCTGCCATTGCGGCAACGCCAGCGGGAAGGCTAATCTATGCTCAAGGATACGAATACCGTGGCGAACCAATCATGATTACTGAATATGGCGGGATCGCCTATAGAGCCGACCAGACGGAAGGATGGGGCTACTCGGCCGTACAGACGCCGGATGACCTGATCGAGGAGTACAGAAAAGTAACGGAAGCCATTATCAAAAGCCCAGTCATCCAAGGCTTTTGCTACACGCAGTTGACCGATGTGGAACAGGAGATCAACGGGCTGCTGACTTATGATCGCAAGCCCAAGTGCGATCTATCCAAAATAAGAGAAGTCAACCAGCAGGCGAAATAGGGGGAGAGGGCATGGTAGCATCGATCGAACGAGTGATTGCATTTTTAGAACAGCGCAGGCTAGACGGAGCTTTATTTCGCAAGCGGAATAACTTTGCTTGGCTGACAGAGGGAAAAGACAATCATATTGTGAATTCCTCGGAATATGGCGTAGCTGATCTATTGATTTTTAAAGATCGAAAATACTGCATTGCGACAAGGATGGAGTCTGCCCGGATAGACGAGGAAGAGATTAGCGGGATGAGCTTTGAAATGGTGGTGCCGGAGTGGTATGAAGGGCATGCTGCAGCCATCGAGAGTCTTTGTGAGGGGAAGCGTGTAGTCAGTGATAGCCCCTATGGAGAACTGATCGATATGGAAGGGGAATTGGCTGCATTAAGGTATACGCTGACAAATGAAGAAATCGAACGATACCGGCAGCTTTCCCAACGGGCGGCTTGGGCGGTGGAATCCACCTGCAGGGAAATCGAGCCGGGCTGGAGAGAGCATGAAATCGCAGCACATTTGGCGGCGAAGATCATGAGAGAAGGAATCCAACCCCAGGTGATTCTGGTCGCAACTGATGAGCGGATTTTCAAGTATCGCCACCCGATCCCTACGGAGAAGAAGCTCGAGCGTTATGCCATGGTCGTGCTCTGTGCGGAAAAAGGCGGCTTGGTCAGCAATGTAACCCGCTTGGTTCACTTTGGTTCGCTGTCGGAAGAAATGCAAGAGAATAAGAAAAAGCTGGCGCAAATTGATATCGCGATGAACAGCGCTACCCGGCCAGGAGTTCAGATTCGGGATGTGTTGCAAAGCGGGATAGAGATGTATTCGCTGGTGGGCCATCCCGAAGATTGGCGATATCTGCATCAGGGCGGCCCATGCGGGTATGCTTCCCGCGAGTTTCTTGCCGTTCCCGGCATGGCCGGGAACGTGCAGGAGAACCAAGCTTTTGCATGGAACCCTGCGATTCGCGGTGTGAAGTCAGAGGACACCCTGCTCGTGACAGCGAATCGCAATGAGTTTTTAACCCATACGGGCGACTGGGTATACATCGAAGTGGAAAAAGATGGACAAGTCTATCAGCGCCCTGATATATTAGTACGGTAATCATACTCGGTACAGGAGGAGATTGATATGCAATATAGGAAGCTAGGAAGAACCGGCTTGAAAGTAAGCGAGATCAGCTTAGGCAGCTGGCTGACTTACGGGAACTCAGTGGAGCGGGCAAAAGCGGCGGAGACCATTGACCGGGCCTACGAGAGTGGAATCAACTTTTTTGATACGGCGAATGTTTATGCGGGCGGTGAAGCGGAGCGTCTTGTAGGCGAAGCCCTGAAAAAATATCCTCGCGAATCCTATGTTGTAGCGACCAAAGTCTTTTGGCCGATAGGAGATGGGCCCAATGACCGTGGACTGTCCAGGAAGCACGTATTTGAGCAGGCACATGCGAGCCTTAAGCGCTTAGGGCTGGACTATATCGATCTCTATTATTGCCACCGCTTTGACCCTGAAACGCCGATCGATGAGACATTAAGAACCATTGAGGATCTCGTCCGCCAAGGTAAGGTGCTTTATGTAGGGGTTAGCGAATGGACTGCGGCCCAAATGGCAGAAGCCTTGCATGTCGCAGATCGTTACCTGCTGGATCGGATTGTCGTCAACCAGCCTGTATATAATATGCTCAATCGCTACATAGAGAAAGAAATTATTCCTATGGGCGAGAAGAACGGGATCAGCCAGGTGGTTTTTTCACCGCTAGCCCAAGGCATCCTTACTGGCAAGTATAAGCCGGGAGCTGGGTTGCCGCCAGGCAGCCGGGCAACGGATCCTAAATCCAATATGCATATGCAGTCCGTTCTTCAAGATGAAGTGCTGCAAAAAGTGGCGCAGCTTCAATCTGTGGCGTCTGAGCTGGGACTCAGCCTTTCTCAATTGGCCTTGGCTTGGATCCTGCGAAGCCAGAATGTGGCCAGTGCCATCATTGGGGCAAGCAAGCCCGAGCAAGTAGAAGAAAATATTAAGGCATCAGGGATTAAGCTGCCGGAAGAAGTGCTGCAGGCCATTGAAGAAATCTTGAACCCATAAAAAAACTTTCCTGAGGAATGATAGGTAAAAAAAGCCATGTGATCACATGGCTTTTTTATATGGAAAAGGAGTAGCTATCTGTCCTTTAACGCTAGTCTTTAAATGAAAAGCTTGCTATAATATTATTACAAAAAATATTGTAATAAAAAAGGGAGCTCAGATGCGAACATTACACTTAACCTTAGAAGAGGCCCTTGAGATCTGCAAGGCCCTTTCCAACGAGCGGCGGATCACGATCCTGAACCTACTCAGCGAAGGACCTCAAAATGTAAACGACCTTTCGGAGGCACTTGAAGTTCCCTTCTCAACAGCAGCCGTTAACATCCAGAAGCTTGAAGATGCCGGATTGATATCTACGGAGATCGTCCCTGGCCGAGGCAGTCAGAAGGTCAGTTCGAGGAAATATGACCGGATCGTAATCGATCTTCGTCCGGATGAGCCGAGCCATGAGCAATCGATCCTTATCGACTTGCCTATTGGGGAGTATATTGATTGCGAGGTCGAGCCTACATGCGGTCTGGTAAGCGACTCTGGTATTATTGGCATTATGGATGACCCGAGAACATTCTATGAAACGGAGAGAAAAGGAGCACAGCTCTTATGGTTTCGAGCGGGTTACATTGAGTACCGCTATCCCAACCGGATCCCTTATGGCGCCTTAGCGGAGGAACTCGAATTTTCCGCTGAAATCTGCTCGGAAGCCCCCTACCATAAGCTCGATTGGCCATCTGATATCACCGTATGGGTCAATCAAGTAGAAATCGGAACGTGGACGAGCCCAGGCGACTTCGGAGGAGAAAGGGGCTTCCTGACCCCCCAATGGTGGCTGACCAACAATACGCAATTCGGCTTATTAAAAAGGTGGCTGGTGAGTAAGCGAGGCACCTTCCTGGACGGGGTACGAATTTCTGATATTACGCTGGACGATTTGAACATTGAACAGAAGCCCTTTCTATCCATTCGCTTCGGCGTCAAGAAAGACGCAACCAATGTGGGCGGATTGAACCTATTCGGGCATCGGTTCGGCAACTATGAACAGGGGATCATCATGAAAATCCGTTATTCCAATAAACGATAAATCGCTATATTATTTTAACATTTTATATAATAATAAGCGGTTTATTATAGAGATCCTCTATTATAGAGGACTTTTTCTTTTTTATTATAATAATTATTGAAATAAAACAAAGTATCATGTTATAATAAAATTGTCAGAAACAAACTATTAGTTAGATAAAGGGGGATATTATGAAGAAACTTAGCGGCTTTTTGGCGTCAATGCTGATTACGGCTTCCTTCCTTACCGCTTGTGGTTCGGGCAGTGGAACATCAGGTACACCACAAAATGAAAGCGCTGGCAAGCAGGAGCAAGCCGGAGGTGGTACATCTGAAACGGTTAAACTTAACTATTGGGTTCCATTCAGCGGCGGGGATGGAGATTTCATGAAGGAAATGGTTAATAAATTCAATCAAGAGAACCCCGACACGAACGTGCAAATCTTAAACTTAAAGAACGAGGAATATTACACCAAATTATCCACAGCTATGGTATCCGGCCAGGCGCCTGATGTGGCCATCGCCCATACCTCTAAGCTAGCAGAGCTTGTTCCGACAGGAAACTTGGAAGTTATAGATACGATTGCCCCAGATTTGGACTGGAACTCATTTAATCCCAATATCCTGGGAGCCACCGTGTTTGATGGCAATCATATGGCCATCCCGCTCGATACACATGCCGAAATCATGTTCTATAACAAAAAAATACTAGGAGATGCGGGATTGCTGGATGCCGATGGAAAACCAAAAATGGAGCCGGGTGCTGAAGGGTTTGTGAAATTCTTAAGAGAAATTAAGGCAAAAGCGCCAGCGGACGTGATGCCCTTAGCGACCACTTCCAAGGGAAATCAGCCATACTGGTTATGGTGGACCTTATATAGCCAGATGGGGGGACAATTGCTGACGGAAGACGGCAAAAAAGCCGACTTTAACAATGAAAAGAGCAAGCAGGCTCTCCAATTTTTAGCTGATCTGGTCAATGAAGATTTATGGCCGAAGAACATTAAGAACGGCGGAGAAATTTTTAGTGCAGGCAAAGGTGCGATCTCCCTCAATGGAGTATGGTCCACTGGAACCTTTGAGAAAAACAAGGATAGCTTGGACTTTGGTGCGGTTTCCTTCCCGCAGCTGTATGATAAACCGGCAGCCTGGGGAGATTCTCATACGCTCGTGATCCCTGTACAAAAGAATAAGGATGAGAAAAAAGCGGCAGCGGCAGCGAAATTCGCTAATTGGCTGGCAGACCATGGCGCTATGTGGGCGAAAGCGGGACATGTGCCAAGCAAGCTCACGGTTGCCGAATCGCAAGAGTTCAAATCTTTACCTTATCGTTCCGATTATGCTGAAGTGGCCAATGTAGTCGCCTTTTTGCCAAACTCTGATAAGGTAGGCCCTATCAAGGAAATTCTAGTGCCTAACTTCGATAAGCTCATGACCGGGCAAGCTACCGTTGATCAAGTTCTGGCAGACGCTGAAAAGCAGGTAAATGACCTACTGGCAAAATAAATCCGATGAAGGGGCTATTCGATCTGTTAGCCCCTTCTTTTACTAAAAGTAGGGAGTGAGTCTTGTGAATGTTCAACCCGAAGCCTCAAAACAAGAAGTAATTCGAACGGAGCGAAGGCGAGGATTTCTCAATCTTTCGCTTCGAAATCTTATCACTGCCTGGTTATTCTTGATCCCATACCTCGTACTGTATGTATGGTTTATGCTGTATCCGATTGTAAAAGGCTTCTATATCAGTCTACATCAGTGGACGATTGGGCGGGAGCCAGTATTTATCGGTTTTCAGAATTACTCCTATATGTTCAAGGATAAGCACTTTTGGGGGGCATTGTGGAATACGCTTTACTTCGTTATCCTATCCACCCCAACGCTAGTCATCGTTGGCCTGCTCCTGGCTTTAATCGTCAATGCGCAAATGAAGGGGACGACCTTCCTTCGCTCTGCTTTTTTCTTGCCGCACATCTTATCCATTTCTGTTATCAGCAGCATTTGGGTGTTCATGCTTCAGCCCTATACGGGATTCGTCAACAGCATGTTGCACAAAATTGGAATTTCTCAGGAAATTTTTTGGCTGGATGATGTTCACTTGGCTTGGATTTCGATTCTCATTGCTACGGTCTGGTGGACTGTTGGTTTCAATATGGTGCTTTATTTGGCTGGCTTGCAGGAAATTCCCGAAGAATACTATGAAGCTGCGCGAATTGATGGAGCAAACAGTTGGCAATGCTTCTTGCATATTACGTTGCCGTCCTTAAAGGGCGTAACCCTTTTAATTGTCGTCCTCCAATCGATTGCTTCCTTTAAACTCTTCGGGCAGCCTTGGCTGATGACGCAAGGGGGACCAGGTACGGCTACCCGGCCATTGGTTCAGTATATTTACGAAACAGGCTTCCGAAGCAATGAAATGGGCTTGTCTGCAGCCATGTCCTACTTCTTGTTTGCGGTCATGATTGTATTCGCACTGGTTCAATTCAAGTTCCTGTCTAAAAAAGACTAAAAAGGAAGGAATAGATGCCCCATGCAGAAACGGCAGCTAAGCATCGGAAGACTGGCTCTTTATATCATCAGTTATTCCGTTATTATTTTATGGCTCTTACCCATGTTATGGATGATTCTAACCTCGATGAAACCGGATGGTTCGCCTGTGACGGTATTAAGCGCAT